>NZ_CALMCQ010000194.1 GCF_937863175.1 uncultured Meiothermus sp.
TCCAGACCGCCATCGGGGCGATGGACAGCAAGAACATATGGGCGGGCATCCAGAGCATCGGCACCATTGCGATCAGGGTCAGCGGGACCGCAAAGGCCGCCGCCAGCAGGGTGCGACGGCGCAGATGGGCGATCTCGCGCTCACGAGCCGCACGTTCCACATCGGCCCGGTCTTGACCCGCCTGCACCTCGAGGATGCCGTACCCGGCCTCGCGCACCGCCCGCTTAAGGTGGGCCGGGGTGATCGAGGCCGGCAGGTATTTGACCGTGGCCCGCTCGGTGGCCAGGTTGACGCTGGCCTCGGTCACGCCCGGAAGTTTCCTCAAGGCCCTCTCCACCCGCGCCACGCACGCCGCGCAGGTCATCCTGGTGACGCCCAGCTCGGCCTCTGCCAGCAGGGGCTGGTAGCCCACCTCCTCGATCTTCGCCAGGAGGGCCTGGGGGCTGGTCTTCTCGGGGTCGTAGCTGACCGTGGCGTTCTCGGTGGCCAGGTTGACGCTGGCCTGAACCCCCTCGAGCCTGTTCAGACCCCGCTCGACCCGAGAGACGCAGGCCGCGCAGGTCATGCCCTGCACCCCGATTTGCAGTTCCTTGGTCATCCATCCTCCCTATCCTCCCCACCAGGGGTGGGGTTAGACCACGGCTCGAGGGTTGGCCCCGAGCCCACCTCTAGCGGTACTTGAGCACGTCCATCAGCTCGTCTACCAACTCTTTGCTGTCGCCGCGCTGGGCTGCGCTGGCCACATGGTGCTCGAGGTGGCTGCGCAGCACCATGTCGCCCACCTTGTCCAGTGCGCCTTGCACCGCGCTGATCTGCTTGAGCACGTCCACGCAGTAGGGCTCGCCCTCCATCATCTTGAGGATGCCCTCGAGGTGCCCCTTAGCCGAGAGCAGGCGGTTCTGCGCGTCCTTGCGCACCTTGGGGTCTAAGTGCAGGGTGTGTTCATGTACGGCGGGCATGGGCACTCCTTGGTCAGTCCTTAGCGAACCGCAGCCTGATAGCCTTCTTCCTGCACGGCGGCCACCAGTTGGTCAACCGGGGCGTTGCCCTTGATCACGGCCCGGCCCTCCTGCAAGAAGACCTCCACCTGCTCCACGCCCGCCACGCTCTTGAGGGCCTTCTCCACGCTGACCTTGCAGTGCCCGCAGCTCATGCCTTCGACCTTGAGTTCGATGTTGTCCATAGTTTGCTCCTTAGAGGCCACCCCCCTCGGGGTGGGGTATGGCTTCAGTCTAAGCTCTGCGGCCTGCCGTGTCAACCCCTCCCCTGGTGGGGGGTCTAAGCTCTGGTATATGCACCGGGGTTGGTCTTACTCTTTCCGCGACGGGGCCGAACCCTCCGGCTTCCTTGGTTTTGACCCCAGTTGCACCAGCCCCAGCAAGGCCAAACCGATCAGGCCGCCTACGACAAATGAATCGCTGCCCAGGGTGGTTCCCATCCACCCCGCCAGGGGGTAGCTGAACAGCCACCACAGGTGGCTCCAGGCGAAGTGCGCCCCGTACACCCGCCCCTGAAGGGCCTCGGGGGTGCGGTCGGCGATCAGGGTGTTGGTGGGCAGGTTAACCCAGTTCTGCCCCACCCCCGCCACAAACCACAGCAGCATCAGGGGTAGCAGGGGAGCGAAGGCGGTGGGCAGTATGGCCAGGGTGGTCAAGCTGGCCCCCAACAGCACCCAGGTGGTGCGTGGCAGCCGCTGATCCCAGGCCCCCACGACCAGCGCGGCCACTGTGGCCCCCACCCCGAAGGCCGCCATCACCCAGCCGTATTCCACGTCGCCCAGCCCCAAAGTGCCCTTCACGTAGCCCACTGTGTTGACCAGAATCCAGGCCCCCGAGACGGCGGCCACCAGCTCGAGCAGCAGGGCGTAGCGCATCGGGGGGTCGGCCCACAGCCGCTGGGTTCCCTCGCGCAGCTCGGAGAGCCGAAAGCCTTCCGCAGGGGCCTCGGACTTGGCTTGCAGGTTGGCCCGGAGGGCCAGGATCATCAGGGCCGAGAGGGCGAAGGTGGCCGCGTCCAGCCAGAACAGACTGCGCCCGCCCATGAGGGCCGCCAGCCCCCCCGCGATGCCCGGCCCCAGCACCCCCAGCAGCTCGTTGGTGGCGCTCGAGAGGGCCAGGGCCTGGGGGTAGTCGCGCCCCGCCACCAGCGGCACGGTGGCCTGGAAGGCGGGGGTGAAGATGGCGGTGAAGGCGTTGAGCAGGAACATCAGGACGTAGACCTGCCAGACCTCGCCCGCCAGGGGGATCAGCCCGATGATCGCCACGCGGGCCAGGTCGGCCCCCACCATCAGGGTCTTGCGGTCGAGCCGATCCGCCAGCACCCCGCCCAGCGCCGAGAACAGCACGAAGGCCGTCACCCGCAGGGTCAGGGCGGTGCCCAGCACCGCCCCCGAGCGCTCGCCCGCCAGCTCGAAGGCCAGCAGGGCCAGCGCCACCCAGGTCAGCGCGTCGCCCAGCAGGCTGACCGTCTGCGCGGCGTAGAGCTGGGCGAAGGCCCGGTTGCGCAGGCTCGAGAACACCGCGAAAATCCGCATCAGCGCCCCCTCGCGTTGGCCTTGGCTTGCGGGCGGTGGTCGGCCAGACCCAGACGGCGGTGCTCGGCGTGGGAGAAGGCCTGCCGCAGCAGCTCGCCCAGGTGGGTGTCGGAGAGCCGGTAGCGCACCGCGGTGCCCTGGCGCTGGGCGCTGACCAGATCGGCGGTGCGGAGAATAGCCAGATGTCTGGAGACCGTGCTCTGCGGCAACCCCAGCGCCGCCACCAGTTCGCCCACCCCGTGCTCGTGCCGGCTCAGCAGCAGCACCAGGCGGACGCGGGTAGCGTCGGAGAGGGCCTTGAACACCCCGACAACCCGGCTGAGGTCGTCGGGATGCGGGCGTTCGGGCAGGTCATGGTGTCGCACGGGCTTAGTCTACCTGTTTATCCGGATATGCAAATATATTGACTCCGACAAGGGCGTGTCTCGGAAAAGGGCAGACCCACTCGGATGGGCGGTTCAACTTCAGGCTCTCACCCACCGACCCCCTCTCTCGAAGACGCAAAGCGTTCAGCGAAAGCGGGGAACTTTCTTAACTCCCCTCCCTCGAAAAGCGAGGGAGGGGCCGGGGGTGGGAGCTTGGAACCACGGAAATCTACTGAGAACGGCACTGATATAGGCACAAAGCTCGTCAACTTAAATCAAGAAACCGTTGTCATTTCGACCGAAGGGAGAAATCCCCTACTGCAACAGTGCGATACATGTATGGCACGGCACAGTACGAGATTCCTCGGGTAAAACGAGCGAAGGGGACTCGAGCGCACATCGAAGACCTCGGAATGACAACGTTTTGGTGGGTTGAGTTTTCGTGCCCTTCTCTACACCGTTCTCAGTGTCTTTCCCAAAACTGGGACACGGCCTTCCAGCAAGTGGAAGTCAGAGGTTGAAAATCACAGCAGGCGCTCGAGCCTGAAGGGGAACTGGTGGCGGAAGGCCTCGGCCAGGGTGGCCCCGGCGTGGCTCAGCAGGCCGTGGTAGAGCGCCAGCGACTTGTCCATCTCGCGGTGCAGGGCGCGGCCCAGCTCGAGGTCGCCCAGCGCCGCGTAGTCCGGCACGATGGTCTGTAGCGAGGCGGGGTCGAGGCGGCCCCGCAGCAACTGGGCGGTGAAGGCCAACTGGCCCTCGAGCACCTGCAAGGCCTGCTGCTTGAGGGCGAAGGTGGCCCCGATCTCCACCACGCAGTTGGGGTTCTCCGGGGACATGTAGTAGAGGTCGCGGATCAGGTGGGGCCGAAAGCCCCCGCACTCCTCCACCCGCCACTCGCGCCCGGCCAGCGCGGCGGCCTCGAGGTAGAGCAGCATCAGGAGCCGACGGTCGGGGTCGAGGTCGGCGTAGGAGTGTTCGGGGTCTTGGGTGATCAGCAGGTCGGGGCGGGTCTCCCGGATCAGCCGCACCAGCCGGGTCTTGGAGGGGGTGTCGAGCTGGGTCTCGCCGGTCTGGAAGTCCAGGAACTGCACCGACTTCACGCCCAGGATTTGGGCGGCCTGCTCGACTTGGGGCCGGGTCTGGGGGCGGGAGAGCACCACCGCCGCGTGCACCGCGTCGCCCGCCTGGGCGTGGAGGGCCAGGGTGCCCCCCACCTCCACGATCTCGAGGCCGTAGGTCGCCAGCATCAGGATGGTTTTCATGGGTCAGCCTTTGTGCAGACGGGGGAACAGGTAGCCCTCCAAGGCCCGCCCGGTGAGGGCGAATCCCAGCACCGAGAGGGTGATCAGCAGCCCCGGCGGCACCACCCACCAGGGCCAGGAGCCATTAAGAAAGGCCCCGCGAATCTGGGCGTAGTAGAGGATGCTGCCCCAGCTCTTGCGGACGGGGTCGCCCAGGCCCAGGAAGGAGAGTGAGGCTTCGATCAGGATGCTGCTCGAGGCCGCCAGGATGAACTGCGAGACCGCGATGGGCAGCACCCCCGGCAGGATGTGCCGGAAGAGGATATGAAAGTCGCTGGCCCCTATGGCGCGGGTGCCCTCGACGTAGGTCATCTCGCGCAGGGACAGCACCCCCGAACGCACCACCCTGGCCGGTCGCGCCCAAATTACCAGGGTGATGGCGGCGATCAGGTTGCCACTGCTGGGGCCTAAATAGGCCGCCACCACGATCATCAGCGGGATGAAGGGCAGCACCAGCATCACATCTACTAAGCGCATCAGGGCGCTGTCCAGCCAGCCCCCGGCGTAGCCCGCCACCAGCCCCACCAGGGTGCCGATCACGATGGCCCCCGCCGCCGCGCTGAAGCCGATCAGGAGCGAGACCCGCGTGCCCACGATCAGCTCGGATAGGATGTCCTGCCCCACGTCGTTGGTGCCCAGCAGGTGGGCGCTCGAGGGGCGCTCGAAGGGCTTGCCGCTGGAGACGGCCGGGTCGTAGGGGGCGATCAGGGGGCCGAAGAAGGCCAGGAAGAGCATCAGGCCCAGCAGGCCCACCCCGATCAGCCCGACCGGGCTG
>NZ_CALMCQ010000195.1 GCF_937863175.1 uncultured Meiothermus sp.
GCTTCACCCGTTCCAACCAGGGGACGGCGCTCGACCAGCGTCCCCGCGTTTTGAAGGGTCAGAAAATCAAGAAAGGCGACCTGCTGGCCGACGGCCCAGCCTCCGAGGAGGGCCGACTGGCTCTCGGACAAAACGTGCTGTTGGCCATCATGCCCTTCGATGGCTACAACTACGAAGACGCCATCGTCATCTCTGAAGACCTTTTGCGCCGCGATTTCTATAGCTCGGTGCACATCGAACGCTACGAGATTGAGGCCCGTGACACCAAGCTAGGCCCCGAGAGGGTGACCCGCGATATCCCCAACCTCTCCGAAGCTGCTTTGCGCGACCTTGACGAAGATGGGGTGGTGCGAATTGGCGCCGAGGTCAAGGCCGGCGATATCCTGGTAGGTCGTACCAGCTTCAAGGGCGAGACCGAACCCACCCCCGAAGAGCGGCTCCTGCGCAGCATCTTCGGTGAGAAGGCCAGAGACGTGAAAGACACTTCGCTACGGGTGCCTCCCGGCGAAGGGGGCATCGTGGTGCGTACCCTGCGCCTGCGCCGTGGGGATCCTGGTGTGGAGCTCAAACCGGGCGTGCGGGAGGTGGTACGGGTGTATGTGGCCCAGAAGCGCAAACTGCAAGTGGGCGACAAGCTGGCCAACCGCCATGGCAACAAGGGGGTGGTCTCCAAGATACTACCGCCCGAGGACATGCCGCACATGCCCGATGGAACCCCTGTAGACATCGTGCTCAATCCCCTGGGCGTACCGAGCCGTATGAACCTGGGCCAGATTCTGGAAACCCACCTGGGCCTGGCGGGTTACGAACTCGATCTGAAATTCATCACCCCCGTGTTTGATGGCATTGCCGAGGACGAGATTAAGGAGGCGCTGGGGAAGGCCTTCGACAAGAAGTGGCAAACCCGTACCAAGGCCGGTTTCGGCATTGACAACCGCGAGCGGGAGGTGCTGGCCAGAGCGGCCAAGCTGGGCCTGGTGGATGGTGAGAAGGATTCCACCGAGCAATTGCGAGAGGTGGCCCAACAGGGCAAGAGCGTGCTCTATGATGGGCGCACCGGCGAAGCCATCGAAGGCCCTATTGTGGTTGGGGTGATGTACATCATGAAGCTCTACCACATGGTGGAGGACAAGATGCACGCCCGCTCGACTGGCCCCTACTCGCTGATTACCCAGCAGCCCCTGGGAGGCAAGGCCCAGTTCGGGGGTCAGCGCTTCGGCGAGATGGAAGTCTGGGCCCTGGAAGCCTATGGTGCAGCGCACACCTTGCAGGAAATCCTCACCATTAAATCGGATGACATTGAGGGCCGCAACGCGGCTTACGAGGCAGTGGTTAAGGGGGATGATGTGCCCGAGGCCAGCGTACCAGAGAGCTTCCGGGTGCTGGTGAAGGAATTGCAGTCGCTGGGCCTGGATGTGGAGACCTACGACGAAAACGCAAGGAACCTGGATATTTTCGAGGGACTGGCCTCACGGCGCTAATTGCTGATAGCAAATAGCCGGTAGCCTGAAGGTTAGCGATAAGCCATCAACTATCGGTTATCAGCGAGGAATACAATGATCAAACGAGAAGTCCGCAAAGTAAGAATCGGCCTGGCCGCCCCCGAAAAGATCCGTTCCTGGAGCTACGGTGAGGTCGAGAAACCCGAGACCATCAACTACCGCACCCTCAAGCCCGAACGCGACGGTCTGTTTGATGAGCGCATCTTTGGGCCGCAGAAGGACTACGAGTGCGCCTGCGGAAAGTACAAGCGCCAGCGCTTTGAAGGCAAGGTTTGCGAGCGCTGTGGGGTGGAAGTGACCAAGAGCATCGTGCGTCGCTACCGTATGGGTCATGTTGAACTGGCCACTCCCACCGCTCATATCTGGTACGTCAAGGACGTGCCCTCCAAGATTGGTACGCTACTGGATCTTTCGGCGCAGGAACTCGAGCAAGTCCTGTACTTTGCCAAGTACATCACCATTGACCCTCGCGGGGCCATGTTGGGGGGCACCCCGGTGCAGAAGCGCCAGCTCCTGACCGATGACGAGTACCGCGAACTGCGTTTTGGCAAGCAGGAGACTTACGTTATTCCAGCCGGCGTCGAGACCTTTGTAAAGGATGGCGACGAGGTCAAGAAAGGCCAGGAACTGGCCCCAGGTGTGGTGAGCAAAATGGATGGGCTGGTGCTCTTCCGCTTCCCCCGCCGCATCCGGGTGGAGTATGCCGACAAGGAGCGGGCCAGCCTGACCCTGCCCAAAGCAGCCTGGATTGAACAGGACCGGTACAAGCCGGGCGAGCCTATCGCAGAACTCGAGGCCTCCTACCAGATCACCAGCCAGGACTCCGGTGTGGTGGATGTGGAGGAGGTGGGGGAGGGGGCCTTGCTCAAAATCCTCGACCCCGATACCAGTGCGGTCAGCGCGGTTTACCTGATTCCTGCCGGGATGCACCTCAAGGTGGGGCAGGGTGAGCTGGTAGGGGGTGGTGACGTGTTGGCCCAGGGCAAGGGTCAGCTCAAGATGCCCAAGGGGCTCAAGGTAGAAAAGCTCGAGGTCGAGACTGCCAGGAAGGAGGTGCATCTCAGCTTCACCCTCGAGCGCCCCCGCGTGGCCGCCTATCCCCTCCAACCGCATATGCATGTGCTGGCCGCCGAGGGGGTGAGCGTGCGCAAAGGTGACAAGCTGGTAGGGGCCATTGAACCTGAGGAAGAAGTATTCGCCGAAGCCGAAGGTGTTGTCCACCTCCACGAGCCCGCCTCCATTGTGGTGATGAAGGCCAAACTCTACCCTTTCGAAGACGATGTGGATGTAACCAACGGCGACCGGGTCTCGCCCGGCGACGCCCTGGCCGACGGCGGCAAGATTGCCTCGGAGATTTATGGCCGCGTCGAGGTGGACTTTATCCGCATGGCGGTTCGGGTAATTGAGTCCTACGATATAGATGCCAAGATGGGGGCGCAGGCCATCCAGGAGCTGCTCAAGGACATTGACCTGAGTGTGCTCGAGGCCGAGCTGGTCGAGGAGATGAAGCACCCCAGCCGGGCCCGCCGGGCCAAGGCCCGCAAGCGCCTGGAAGTGGTGCGCTCGTTCCGCGACTCCGGCAACCGCCCGGAGTGGATGGTGCTGGAAGCTGTGCCAGTGCTGCCTCCCGACCTGCGACCAATGGTGCAGGTGGATGGGGGCCGCTTTGCTACCTCCGACCTCAACGACCTCTACCGCCGACTGATCAACCGCAACAACCGCTTGCGCAAACTCCTCTCCCAGGGTGCGCCAGAGATGATTATTCGCAACGAGAAGCGCATGCTCCAGGAGGCCGTAGATGCACTGCTGGATAATGGGCGTCGTGGTACTCCTGTCACCAACCCCGGTTCAGATAGAGCCTTGCGCTCTCTCACCGACATTCTTTCGGGTAAGCAGGGCCGCTTCCGCCAGAACCTGCTGGGCAAGCGGGTGGACTACTCGGGTCGTTCGGTGATCGTGGTGGGCCCGCAGCTCAAGCTGCACCAGTGTGGCCTGCCCAAGCGGATGGCGCTGGAGCTTTTCAAGCCCTTCCTGCTGAAGAAGATGGAGGAGAAGGGCATCGCCAACAACGTCAAGAGCGCGCGCAAGATGCTGGAGCGCTCCCGCGACATCAAGGACGAGGTCTGGGATGCGCTCGAGGAGGTCATCCACGGCAAGGTGGTGCTGCTGAACCGTGCCCCCACCCTGCACCGTCTGGGCATCCAGGCCTTCCAGCCGGTGCTGGTCGAGGGCCAGAGCATCCAGCTTCACCCGCTGGTCTGCGAGGCCTTTAACGCTGACTTCGATGGCGACCAGATGGCCGTGCACGTGCCGCTGTCCAGCTATGCCCAGGCCGAGGCCCGTATTCAGATGCTCTCGGCCCACAACATCCTTTCGCCGGCCTCGGGTGAGCCGGTGGCCAAGCCTGCCCGCGACATTATCCTGGGCCTCTACTACATCACCCAGCTCCGCCGCGAGAAGAAAGGCCAGGGCCTGGAGTTTAAGTCCATCGAGCAGGCCTTGCAAGCCTACGACCAGGGTAAAGTGGCCCTTAATGCCAGGATTAAGGTCGCGGGCAAAGAAACCAGTGTGGGTCGCCGGAAATACGTTTTCAGCAGCGTGGACGAAGCCCTGCTGGCGGTGCAGAGCGGGGTGGTAGACCACCAGGATGTGGTCACGGTGCGCCTGGGCAACAAGCTACTGGAAACCTCGCCGGGGCGGATGCTCTTCTTGCGAATTGTCAGTGAGGCTGTTGAGGACGCGGCGGCTGCGGAGGAACTGGTCAACCTCGAGGTGGCCCAGGAAAAGAACTCGCTCAAAGACCTGGTCTACAAGAGCTTCCTGGTGTTGGGGGTGGAAAAAACCGCCAAGCTGCTGGACGCGCTCAAGTATTACGGTTTTGTGCTCTCCACCACCTCGGGCATTACCATCGGGATTGACGATGCCGTCATTCCCGTGGAGAAAAAGCAGTTCTTGCAGGAGGCCGATGGCAAGCTGGCCCAGATCGAGCAGGCCTTCGAACTGGGTCTGATGACCGATGAAGAACGCTTCCAGCAGATTTTGCAGCTCTGGAGTCAGACCACTGAAAAAGTGACCGGGGCGGTATTCAAGAATTTCGAGGAGAACTACCCCTTCAACCCGCTCTACGTGATGAGCCAGTCGGGTGCGCGCGGTAACCCCCAGCAGATCCGTCAGATCTCGGGGATGCGTGGCCTGATGGCCAAGCCTTCGGGTGAAACCTATCCAGTACCCGTAAAGGCTTCCTTTCGCGAGGGTCTCACGGTGCTGGAATACTTCATCTCCACCCACGGAGCCCGTAAGGGTGGCGCCGACACCGCTCTGCGCACCGCCGACTCGGGCTACCTGACCCGCAAGCTGCACGACGTGGCCCACGAGGTAATTGTGCGTGAACTGGATTGTGGCACCCCCGACTACATCTCGGTGCCCCTCTTGCAGTTTGACGAAGCCTTCCGCAACAAGCGCCTGCGCAAAAAGAGCGATATCGAGTCGGGGCTGTATGGCCGCACGGTGGCACGGGAATTTGAGATCAAAGGCCAATCCTTCACGGAGGGCCACCAGCTTACCCAGGAAGAAGTGAACCAGATCGTCAGGGCCGCTGAAGAGCGCCTGATCGAGGAAGTTCCGGTGCGCTCGCCCCTAACCTGCCGTACCCGTTATGGGGTTTGCCAGCACTGCTATGGCTGGGATTTGTCGGCGGCCAAGCTGGTCTCCATTGGCGAAAGTGTGGGGGTGGTGGCGGCCGAATCCATCGGCGAGCCAGGCACCCAGCTCACCATGCGCACTTTCCACACCGGCGGGGTCGCCACCGGTACTGACATCACCCAGGGTTTACCCCGCGTGATCGAGCTTTTTGAAGCCCGCCGCCCCAAGGTCAAGGCAGTTATTGCCGAGATTGACGGCACCATCCACATCGAAGAGAATGAAGACAAAACCAGTATCTTTGTGAGCAGCGAAGGTTTCTCCAAGGAATACAAGGTGCCCAGAGAGGCCCGAATCACGGTCAAGGAAGGCGAGATGGTGGAGGCTGGGCAGCCCCTCACCCGTGGAGCCATTGACCCACATCAACTCCTGGAAGCCAAAGGCCCCGAAGCAGTGGAACGCTACCTCACCGACGAAATCCAGCGCGTATACCGTGCCCAGGGGGTGAAGCTGCACGACAAGCACATCGAGACCATCGTGCGGCAGATGCTCAAGTATGTCGAGATCACCGACTCCGGCATCAGTCGCTATCTCGAGGGTCAGGTGATCGAGAAGTGGGATGTAGAGTCGGCCAACGAAGCCCTGATGGCCGAGGGTAAGACTCCCGCTAGCTGGAAGCCGATGCTGATGGGTGTGACCAAGAGCGCTCTCTCAACCAAGAGCTGGCTCTCTGCGGCCAGCTTCCAGCACACCACCCATGTCCTGACCGAAGCCGCCATTGCGGGCAAGCTGGACGAACTGATTGGCCTGAAGGAAAATGTGATCCTGGGCAAGTTGATTCCAGCCGGTACGGGTTCGGACTTTGTGCGGGATACCCAGGTGGTAGACCAGAAGACCCTCAAGAAGTTGGAGGATGCCCGCCGCGAGGCCGAACAAGCACCTGTAGGTGGCCCCCGCCGCCCTGGCGCACGCCCCGATCAGCCTGGGCGCGAGGCCTAAAGCACAATCGCCAGACTATAGGCTGTAGGCGTATGCTTACAGCCTGTGGCAATTAAGTGCGGGTAGTTCATGATCGCCAAACTCTATCTCACCTTTCAGCAGGTTGGGGCCGATTTGTTTGCAGCAGGACTGGCCTCGGCTACCTCAGGAAACTACTCGGTGCGCGAGCGAGAGGGACTCTGGATCACCCGCTCGGGCGCTCAGAAGGCCCACCTGACCCCCGACGACTTGCTACTGCTACCCCTCGAGCCCAACCCCGAGAAAGATCAGTGGGCCTCGGTGGAGCGGGTGATTCACCGCACCATCTACCAGCAAACCGATGCTACCGCAGTGGTGCATGCCCACCCCCGCTATGCAATTGCCCTCTCGTTTCACCTCGATTCCATAGTGCCCATTGACCTGGAAGGACTCTACTACTTCGACCAGATTCCGGTATTGACCCCCAGAACGGCCTCCGGAACCCAGGAGGCCGCCGACGCCGTAGCCGAAGCCTTGCAGAACCGGTGGGCCTGTGTGGTGCGGGGTCACGGAGCTTTTGTCAAGGGCACCGAGCAGGTTTCGGAGAAATCGCTGTTGCAGGCTTATTCGCTCATGACCAGCCTCGAGGAAGCCTGTGAAGTGCTCTTTCTAGAACGGCTGTGGGGGGGTACGGGTGCTGCTTCCTCCCGGTAAAAGTTCCCCGTAAGCCCTGTGGCCTTGTTTCTTTAGCGAAGTGAGTGCTCGGGGCTCATACCGGATTCAAAAAGATCATCCTCCAACCCGGAGACCCCGAGGCTCACTTTTTGAATCCTGGAGCACCCCCCTCCCGGACGGTCGGCGAAAAAGCGTCTCCCGTCAGTCGGGTTCTAACCGAATCTGGTATCGGTAAAGGAATTCCTCCTAACAAAACAATGACCGCCAGTACGCAACTCACAAAAGGGTAGAGTGTGACGGATGAGAGTACTGTTTGTGGAAGGCAAGAACCTGGATGCACTGCGATCCCTGGCTCGACGCTTCCGCCATCCCTACCGGCTGCTCTACCGTGCGGAGCAGGAGCTCTATGTACTCGAGGTCTGGGCGTTTGCGCCCGAGATGGAGGCGGCAGCGGCGGCACTGGAAGGTTTTCGCAGTTGGAGCTTTGAATTGCTCGAAGAGGGGCTTCGAGCCTAGCCTTTGACGCGGGGAATTTCGAGCCGCCGGGCATAATCACCGGCGGAGCCAGATATGGGCGAGCCGGATACGGTGACAAACATACAGAGGAGGCACTCATGCGCGAAGTAATTGATCTAGTCGCCGGGGATAATGGGGTAGAGGTCTACCTCGAGGACACAGGCCCGGAGGACGCCCCGGCCATTGTGGTGCTGCACGGTGGGCCTGGGGGCAGTAGTTACACGCTGCGTGAGGGCCTTGCGGAGTATTTGGAAGACTTCCGGGTGCTTTATCTCGATCAGCGTGGAGGAGGTCGCAGCCCAGCCCTGCCTGAAGAACCGGGTCTTTTTACCATAGATGCTTTGCTGGAAGACCTCTTTCTCCTGCGCGACCATCTGGGCCTGGATACCTGGACACTGCTGGGACATGGTTTTGGGGGACTGGTGGCTCTGGATTATGCCCGCCGCTCCCCTCAGACCACCCGGCGACTGGTGCTGATTAACCCCTGGACAAACTTTCCGTGGCTTGCCAGCCAGTTATATCGCGCTTCGCTGGGGTTGCGGGGCATCGTAGAGCGGGATGTCGAGGTGGAGCTGCCCCCGGATGGAACAGGGTTGCTACAGGAAGCCTTTGCCCACGTGGAGCCTAAAGCAGCCTTTGACAAGCTAATGTTTCCCAGCCCGCACAGCCGCATGGAGTATGAATGGATGGCGGAAAGCTCTACCGTGGTGGGGGCCGCTACGCCGGGACGCATGTTTGTACTGAACGGGCTGTGGCGTTTGGACTATACCCCCTTTTTGCTGGAGGTACATGTGCCCACCACAGTATTGTTGGGCTCTCTGGACGCTAGCAGCTACCCCGAAGCCCAAACCATTGCCGACCTTACGGGGGGAGACCTCGAGCTCATTGAAGGAGCGGGCCATTACCCCTGGATTGACCAGCCCTACGCATTCAGCGAGGCACTTCAGAACGCGCTCCAGGACGCTCAATAGGGCGCGGCCTGGAAAAACCCCGAAATCCAGCGAACGCGTTCTGCATGTACCTCCACCTTAGAAAATTGCTACATGCACCGTGGCCTGGTAACGGAGGCAGCGACGCACCTATAATTTGCTTCGCCCAACCACCACCGCCCTGGCCCGCACCAGCACCCGCACCTGGTCGCCAGGGTGGAAAGGGCTTTCCGGGCTTTCCTGCACAGTGAGTTCCCGGTTGCCAAACTGGATACGGTAGGTTAGATCGTGACCCTTGAACTCGCGGCTCAATACGCTGCCTTCGAACTGTTTGCCGGAAATTCCCAGGTGTCCGAGCGGGGCTGCCAGGCTCAGTCCTTCGGGGCGCAGCGAGAGCAGTACTGCACCGTGGGCTTCCTCCATCAGCACAATCCGCCCCAGCGGGGTTTCGGCCTCCTGGCCCCTGGCCTCGCCGGGGATGAGGTTGGTTCGGCCCAGAAACTGTGCTACAAACGGGGTACGTGGGTGATGGTAAACCTCCTCGGGCGTGCCGATCTGCTCGAGTTGCCCACCCCGCATGACCCCTAGCCGGTCGGCGAAGGAGAGGGCTTCTTCCTGGTCGTGGGTGACCAGGATGGCCCCGATGCCCGACTGTTTCAGAAGGGCCCGCACCTCGTCGCGGGTGGACTGCCGCAGGGCGGCATCCAGACTGCTAAAGGGTTCGTCGAGCAGCACCAGTTTGGGGCCGGGTGCGATGGCACGGGCCAGGGCTACCCGCTGCTGCTGTCCACCCGAAAGTTCGCCGGGTTTGCGATCCTTAAACACCGTAAGCCCGACCAGACTAAGCACCTCCTCGACCCGTTCCTGCCTGGCTTTTCCGTAGAGCTGGCGCAGGCCAAAGGCCACATTGCCATAGACGCTCAGGTGCGGAAACAAAGCGTAATCCTGGAACACAAAACCGATCCCACGCTGTTCGGCAGGGTGCCGGGTCAGATCCTGACCATCCATCCAGATCTGGCCGCTGTCGGACTGCTCGAAGCCGGCAATCAGACGCAGGGTAGTGGTTTTGCCGCAGCCCGAGGGCCCCAACAGGGCAAACACCTCACTGGGATCCACCTCAAAACTTACCCCTTGCACGACCGGCGGAAAGCTGGGATGAAAGCGTTTGGTCAAACCCTGCACCTGCAGGATGGGCGTGGTGGCGGTGGCGTCAGGGGTTGGGCTTTCGGCGTTCAGCGGCTTCATTTTCGTTCCTGGGTGAGCAACAAGCCTACCAAGCAGGCCGAGAATAACACGATCAGCAGGGCATAAGGAGCAGCCTCGGCGAACATCGCTTCCGAGGTGTAGCCCCAGATGCGGGTTGAAAGCGTAGAATACCCCACCGGGGCCAGCAGGAAGGTGAGGGGAAC
>NZ_CALMCQ010000196.1 GCF_937863175.1 uncultured Meiothermus sp.
GGGGGGTTCTGGAGCGTCTCAAAGCCCTCCAGATACCCACCCTGGTAGCCTCGCACGATCAGTGGCTGGCCCAACGGGCCGACTGGATGGCGGTTCTGACTCGAGCAGGTCTGGTACAGCAGGGCAGTTCGGAAGAGGTCTTCACCCGTCCAGCGACCCTCGAGGTGGCCCGGCTTGTTGGATTCCGCAACCTTTGGCCGGGGAAGATTGTCTCCGTAGAAGGCCCCTGGCTACAAGTATCCACTGCACTGGGGATGCTCAAAGCATCGGGATATCCCGAAGCCCGAGTGGGGCAGACGGTCCGCCTGGGGATTCGCCCGGAAGAGGTTTTTACCCTTGACGGGGACGTTAACCGCATCCGGGGCGAGGTTAAGCATCTGCACTCACAGGGTTTGCGGTTTCGAGGGCAGCTTGTGGTGGGAAAAGAGGTTCTGGACTTTTTAATACCCCGTTACAAACAGACCCAGCTCGAGCTGAAGGAAGGCCAACAGCTCGAGGTGGCCCTCGAGCCGCGCTACTTACACCTGATGCCAGGTGACTGACCTACGACTGTTTCTGCTCTGTCTTGCTCTCCTCCGGCTTCTTTTCTTCCTCGCTTATACCTTTGCGGAACTCCTTGGCCGACTGGCCTAGACCTCGAGCCAGCTCGGGTAGCTTTCGGGCACCAAACAGCAAAACCACAATCACCAGAATGATGATTAGCTCAGTAGGGCCGATAGGCATACACTTCCTCCTTCGCACAAGTATACGCCGACTAGCCTAAGCCAAACTGTAAACCTAGGCGGAAACCGGACGGTCTCATTCTTTTTGAAAACCGCCTCTGACAACCGCCCTAGACTTCCCTATAGCGATCCCGGTGCATTAGCAAAGCTAAGCCCAGGCCCAGATAAACCATGACCAGGCTACTGCCCCCTTTAGAAACCAGTGGCAGCGTGAGCCCTGTCACTGGAGCCAGCCCCAGTGCGACCGCTATATTGACTACCACCTGAAAGGCCAGCATCGAGAGCATGCCCGCAATCACCAACCGATCCTCCATTCGCACGCATTCCAGGATCATTCGGCCCAGGCGGAAAAAAAGCAGGGCATATAACAGCATCAGGGTTGCTGCTCCCGCAAAGCCCCACTCCTCGGCCAGCACCGAAAAGATGAAGTCGGTCTGGCGCTCGGGTACGAACCCCAGTTGGGTCTGGGTGCCTGCGCCAAAGCCCTTTCCCATCAACCCTCCCGAGCCAATAGCAATGGTGGACTGGATTTGTTGGAAGCCCCTGCCCCTGGGGTCTTTAGACAGGTCGAACAAAATTTCGACCCGATCCCGCTGGTACTGGTTGAGGTTTGGCCAGATGGCCATGGGTACCAGCACCGCTACGGTTACCAGTCCGATGATGATGTGGCGTACAGGCATGCCCCGCACAAACAAAATACCAAGAAGCCCGGCGATCAGCACCAGAGTACCCCCCAGGTCGGGCTGGATAAACACCAGCCCTAAGATGGGAGCGGCAAACAAGACCGGCATAACATAATCCAGCGGGCGTTCCAGGGGCCGGGCTGCCAGGACTCGAGCCAGCATCAGGATGAGGCCAATCTTGGCGATCTCGAGCGGCTGAAAGCCAACGGGCCCCAGATCAAACCAGGCCCTGGCCCCATTGATCTCGCGCCCTACCAGCAGAACCAGCCCCAGCATCAAAACCGACACCCCATACAGCGGAAAAGCCCAGGACAGCAGTTGACGGCGGGAGAACATCTGTACCAGCAGGGCCAGCCCAACCGCAAGGGGAAAGGCCATCAGTTGTTGCAGCCACACCCCCCGGCTGGGGGCCGCACTGTAAAGCGTGACCAGTCCAATCAAGTTAATCAGAAAAACCAGGCTAATCAGCACCCAGTCATAGGCCAATACCGGCACCCTGCGCAACGTCACCCCCTCAGTTTATTGGGGTGCGGTGAGATTTGTGTTGCCAAAGGTATTAATACTGGAGAGCGAACGGGAAAATAGTGCTAGACTCTTTCTTGAAAAGGAGGTTTCCCCATGGACGAAATCATCGCCATCACCGCTGGTATCGTGATTATTTTTTTGCTAATCATGTTTGTTTTCTTCGTGAAGGATAAGGGTTTGGGCAGCAAGGATGGACACTAAGCAGCAGGCCAACCTCTTTCGCCCTGCTTTTTTTGCTTTCTCTTCTACAAAAACCAGATACCTCTGACCTCTGCACGGCTTTCGATTGAAATGCCCGGCAAAACCGTTCTGGCAAGCACGGTGACACCATCGGGGACGGTAACACCCATCGTACTGGACCTGCCCATTCCGAACTGAGCACTTGCGCAGGGTGGCATAACTTGATTTAAGGGGCACCAATTTACGTGAGCGTAAGGAACTATCGTAACATGGCGTTTGGAGGCAGTTATGCGCGAGGTGTTCGTGGTCTCGGCGGTGCGCACCCCAATTGGGCGGTTTGGCGGGGTGCTGAAAGACTTTTCGCCCATTGATCTGGGAGCCCAGGTCATGAAAGTTGCCCTCGAGAAAGCCAGTCTGAGTGGCGCTGACCTGGATTTATTTGTGTTTGGACAGGTCTTGCGGGCTGGCCATGGGCAGTTGCCGCCCCGTCAGGCAGCCATCAAGGCCGGAATCCCCAACACCGTAAATGGCTATGCGGTGGACATGGTGTGTGCCTCGGGGATGCAGGCGGCTGCCAACGGTGCCCTGGCCATCAAGAATGGCGATGCTGAGGTGGTGCTGGTAGGAGGCATGGAGTCTATGACCCAGACCGGCTTCTACCTGTCCAGTCGAGCACGTTGGGGCTACAAATACCTGGCGGGTGCGCCGGAGCAGCTTCAGGACATTCTGCAGCGCGACGGCTTGTCCGACCCTTTCACTGGAGAGGCCATGGGTGACCAGACCGAGCGACTGGCTGCCGAGTTTGGGGTGACCCGCACAGAACTGGACGAAGTGGCGATGTACTCCAACCTGCGCGCGGCCCGGGCGCAGGAGGCCTGCCACTTTAGCCGTGAGATCGTTCCCCTCGAGGTCAAGACCCGCAAAGGAATAGAGAAAGTCGAAATAGACGAGGGTGTGCGGCCCGATACCACCCTGGAATCGCTGGCCGCCCTGCGCCCGGCCTTCAAGAAAGATGGGTTGCTGACCGCAGGCAATGCCTCGCAAATCTCCGATGGGGCGGCAGCCCTGGTGTTAGCCAGCACGGAAACGGTGCAGAAGCAAGGTCTAAAACCCATTGCACGGATTCTGGGCAGTAGCTGGGCTGCCGGTGAGCCCTGGCGCTTCCCTGAAGCGCCGGTTCCAGCCGTCAAAAAGCTGCTGGAAAAGCACAAGCTCACCGTATCCGACTTCCACCTCTTTGAAAACAACGAAGCCTTTGCCCTCAACAACCTTTTATTTAATCGCTTGTTGGGGGTACCCATGGACAGCCTGAACGTTCATGGGGGCGCCATTGCCCTGGGCCACCCCATCGGGGCTTCGGGCGCCCGGATCCTCACTACTCTGATTCACGCCCTGCACACCCAGGGCAAGGAGCGCGGTCTGGCCGCCATCTGCCACGGAACCGGTGGCTCCACCGCAATGGCCCTGGAAGCAATTGGGTAGTGCGTTCTAAGGAATGCATGGCCAGTTGGGGACGCAGAGTGGTTGCGGCGAGTTGAAAATGCTGGCAAACTACGATAAGGCGGCTGATCCTACTTCCTTTAGCGGAGGGTTTTTTCATCTCTGCGTGCTAGCATCGAGAGCGGAGGTTTTGCCATGAGTCAGGAATCCAAAAAAACCTGGACAGAAGAACTCGAGGTCTCGGGCGGTCAACTGGTAGATAAACTCAAGGAGTTGTTGCAGCAAGCCAACACCCGCCGGGTCACCATCTGCAAGGCCAACGGCGAGGAAATCTTCTCCGTGCCGCTCACCGTCGGCATCCTGGTGGGGGGCGTGGTGACTTTTGCCGCCCCTGTGCTGGCGGCGCTGGGAGTGATTGCGGGAGTAGCCACCAAAGTCAAACTTCGCGTTCAACGCGAAGAGGGGGCAACCACCGAGATTCGACCGGAAGACAAACTAGATTGAGCACTGGAGGATTGAATGGATCCTACCCCCGGACCCGAAAAAACCTGGGTTGAGGAAGTACAGGTGCAGGGCAGCGAGCTGGTTAACAAGATCCAGGAGCTACTGCGAGACGCTACCGCCACCCGGGTCACCATCTGCAAGCCCAACGGGGAAGAGTTGATCTCGTTGCCGCTCACGGTGGGGGTGCTGGTAGGGGGCCTGCTCACCCTGGCGGCTCCACGGCTGGCAGCCATTGGGGCAATTGGAGGCCTCATTGCGCAGTTCACACTCAAGGTAGAACGCCACAACGATGGGCAGTTGCAAGCCCGCACACCACAGGAGGAAGCCCAGACCAACTTCCCCGACCAACCGGCCTGAACACTGCTCCTTTTATGGGTCAGGTAGCCCAGTTGGGCATCAGGTCTTCCAGGCTTACTTCCTCGATGCTCCAGCTAAAGCCTACTACCTCGTACTCGGCCTGGGCTGCGATAAAGTCAGCGGCTTCGCGCAGCACGGTCTCGACCCAGACCCCGTCGTAGCCGATCAAGCTGAAGCCCACCACCTCCCAGCCGTGGTCATCCTGTCCGGCCAGCCGAGCTGCTGAGACGGGAAAGCGCGCCCGCAGACGCTCGATGGTCGGTTTAACCAGCGCCCGTTTTTCTTTGAGGCTTTTTACCCAGGGCATTTCCAGTCGTGCAGTATAGATGCCCAGATAGGCTTTCATACTCTAGATTCTGCCACACCGGTAAGGATTGAAGCTGCAGAGGGCGCTTGCGCCCTGACTATGGCAACCGATCAAACTCAATTCGTTGGGGCGCGGTGTACAGGTTGAACGAGTCCCGCAAGAAGCCGATGAGCGTAAGGTTGAACTCCTCAGCCAGTTCCACAGCCAGACTGCTGGGGGCCGAAATCGAGGCCAGAATCGGGATGCCTGCGGCCAGGGTTTTCTGTGCGAGCTCGTAGCTGGCCCGCCCACTGACCAAGACCAGACCCTGCGAAAGTGGGAGCCGACTTCCCAGCAGTGCCCAGCCCACCAGTTTGTCCAGCGCGTTGTGACGGCCTACATCCTCGCGTACGGCCAGCAGATTTCCGCCTGTATCGTACAGTGCGGCTGCGTGAAGCCCTCCGGTCTGCTGGAAGAGCCCTTGATGAGCACGCAGTTTCTGGGGTAACTGGGCCACGGTCTGAGCCGGGATTCGAAAATCCGAGTCCAGCCTCGAGTGCCTCAGCCGCAGATTCTCCAGCCCCGACTTCCCGCACACACCACAGGCTGAACTGGTGTAGAAGTGCCGCTCGAGCGGCAGGTCTGGTAACATCTCCGACTTCAACTCGACGTTGACAATGTTGTACTGTTGGGGTTCGCCCGGGTCGGGGCAGTAAGCAATTCGCCGGACTTCATCCCGACTCCCGATCACCCCTTCGGCAAACAAAAACCCGGCTGCCAGCTCAAAATCGCTACCCGGCGTTCGCATCGTCACCGCCAGGGTCTTGCTGACCACTGCTCTCTCGCTACCCGCCACCAGCCGTATTTCCAGCGGCTCCTCGGTCACGAGCTGGTCGAATCGGGCGATGGCCCGTCCGCCCTCAATCCGAAGCAACCGGGCTCGGGTTTTGGCTTTGGGGCGGTTTCTGGGTGTGGATATAGACATAAGCCTCTTTATAGGCCGGAATCCTGGCCTTTGTCGAGCGATGCGCTGGGTCAATCAGGACATTGCCCTCCGGCCAGTGAACCTGCAGGCAGCCGGGCCGGAGGTCGGCAACGAACACCTGTCCGGCCAGCGTGCCAGACTGATTTTGCAGCCAGATACGCTGGCCGGGTTGCAGGCCGAGGGTTTGCAGGTCGGTCTGGCTGATCAGTACGGCGTCGCGGGGGGCTCCATTGATGGGATCGTTAGGTGCGTGCACCATGCTATTGAATTGCTTACCGCGCCGCGTAACCAGACGGAAAGCGCCTTCCGGGACGGCGCTCCTGGGCAGCGTAACCGCCTTGAAATGGGCCAGCCCATCGGGTGTGAGGCAGACCCCATCGCGACATAAGTGCGGCCCACCGTACTGAAAGGCATCGCCCCTGGCCTGCAGGTGCTGGATGCCATCGTAGAGCGGGATAACCCGCGCGATTTCCTCTCGCACGGCGGCAGTATTGGCAAACCGTACTTTTTCGGCCAGTTCGGGCTTGCAGATTCGAGCTACCATCTCCTGAAAGACCTGCCCCTCCCAGCGGGCTTCGGCGATACGGGGGCCGGGGATTTCGGGGCTGTAGATTACCCGCCGCTCGGTACTGGTCTGGGTGCAGCCACCTGGAATTTCGTAACGGGTGGTAGCTGGCAGCAAAATAACCTCCTCGCCCGGCTCTACCAGCATCTGCGAGGAGAGCAGAATGTCCTGGTGGATGCGCAACGGTATCTCGGTCAGGCGGGCTTCGGCCTGGGCTGGACGGGGCAGGGTTTCCAGGAAGTTTCCACCCACGCTCCAGAGCATCTCCAGGCGGCCTTCCAGCATCTCCGCTACCGTGAGGCCCGGCCGGTCAGGCACGGTAAAGCCCCAGTGCTGGGTAAGGGCTGCTGCACTTTCGGGATTAATGGAAATTCCCCCCGGAAAGACCGAGGCATAGGCTCCCATCTCGGCCCCGCCCTGTACGCCGGAGTGTCCACGAATGGGCATCAGGCCACAGCCCTCTCTTCCCAAATACCCCCTGGCCAGCCCCAGATTCACAATGGCCTGCACGGTGTCCTCGGCCTGGGTGTGCTGGGTAATGCCCATGCTCCAGACCAGTACGGCCCTATCGGCCCTGGCCAGGAGGAGGGCGAACTCGAGCATCTCTTGCTTGCTCTGCCCGGAGAGCCGTTCAAGCTCCTCCCAGGGGCTCGAGTCCACCATCGTCTTCACCGCTGCAAAACCGCTGGTGTGCTCTGCAATGAAGGTGTGGTTCAGCCAGTCTTGTTCAAAAAGGTGTTTGAGCGTCCCGGCAATAAAGGCGCTATCACCCCCCGGCTGCACCAGAAAAAACCGGTCGGTAATCCGGGTGCCAAACAAGGCACTCTCGAGGTTGGAAGGAATCCAGTAGTGCTGCATGGCGGGTTCTTGATAGGGGTTCACGCAGACCACCTGGGTTCCGGCCTTCCTGGCATAGTAGAGATATTTCATCAACACCGGCTGATTGACCGCCGGGTTGGAGCCAAAGAACACCACCAGATCCGTCCCAATCAAGTCGGTATAGCTACAGGTGGTGGCGGCCACGCCTATGGACTCCTTGAGCGCTACTGTGCTGGGGCTGTGGCAGATGCGGGCGGCATTATCAATGTTGTTGGTTCCCAGGGCCCGCACGGCTTTCTGGGCCACATAATAGGTTTCGTTGGGGGTGCCCCGGCTGGTCAGGTAGAAGCCCAATCGGTCGGGCGGAGCCGTGCACATCCGCCATCCAATGCGATCCAGGGCCTCGTCCCAACTGATGCGCGTGAAACCCGGCTCCCCTTTGCGGCGGTGCATGGGACAGGGAAGACGACCCAGAGCCCGCAGCTCGGCAGAGCTTTTGGTGCGCAGGCCCTCGACATCCTCTAGCAGCTTGATGTCCAGTGGCCCCATGGTATTGAGCCGTAGCAGCCGCAGCCGGATGTTGCATAGGTGAAGGCCGTCAATTGTCCAGTCTTTGAGGCCGCTGGTGCCCAGGGCGCAGCCATCGCAGACCCCATCGCGCAGGATGCGCCAGGCATAACCCAGGTTATCGGCATTCTCGCCCAGTGCCCGGAAAACCTCGAGGAAGTTGTTGGGCTTTTGCAGGCCGGTTCCCAGAGGCCGCAGGCTAACCCAGGTTTCGGGGCTCCACCCTTTTTTCACAGGCCTGACTGCCACACCATGCCTCCGTTAGTGGTCTCATTCTAAGGCCCAACCTCAGGAATGTTCAGTAAGGGGAGGCGTTGGTATCACCCATGAGCCCGCTTCAAACTTCAACCAGTGGCCCATCCAGTCGTAAAATTCCAGACCTGCAAAGCGCTTCTTGTAGTCGGACTCGGAAGGCTCCTGGCAGGCCTTGCCCCATGCCAATGAGTAGCCGATGGAAAGCAGAATGATCAGGCTGCCCAGACACTGCCTCGAGTATGCCGGATCGAAGCACTGGTAGACGCTCGAGGTGGCTAAACCGACTTCAGGTGTCCGTGGAACATGGCATCGAAGATTTCGGGCCTTTCCATGTGGGGGGAGTGGCCGGTCTCGGCGATGACCTCTTCGCGGAAGGAGCCTCCAGCAGCTCTGTACTGTTCCAACACATAGCGGGTCTGACCCACCATCGGCTGTGGGGGGTGTACTGCATCGCCGGGCCAGCCTGGAACCAGCCCTAGCTTGCCCAGGGTGCCCATGTTGAACAGACTCATATCCCCCACAATCTGGTCGTCGGAGCCCCGCACCCAGAGGATGGGAGGCTTGGCCGGGGTCGAGAGCATCTTCTGCACGCTCTCGCCGATGTACCGGGGTGAGATGGCGTTGGCTGGGCCCCACTTGCCGGGGGCCACACTGGGCCAGTTGGACGAGGTTTCCAGGTCGCCGGGATACCTGTCCGGCCCGATTTTTTCGGAGAGAACGCCCGAGAGCAGGGCTTCTTCGCGGGGGTGCTGGAAGGGTGGCTTCCAGTAAAAGCTGTTCATGACCGTGCGGGGAGAAGCCTGGTATTCCGTGCCGCGATACCCTTCGGCAATGAGCCTGGCGAACTCGGGGTTGACGATGCCGCCCCCCGAGCCAGCAAAATCCGGGGCGCAGGGGGTACCCTGGGGGTCTTTGGTGCCGCCAAAGCCAAAGGGCGAGCCGGGTGCAATCACGGTAGCCGTGTAGATGCGCTCGGGCGCAGCCGCCAGCATGGCCCAGATCACGCTGCCACCCAGCGAGTGTCCCGCCACATGAAAACGGACATAGCCCATCACATCCATCAGGCCCAGCAAGTCTGCCACCCAGTCCATGCAGCCCTGGGTGGCATCTATCCGCTTGTCCTCGGTATCGCCATAGCCACGCAGGTCGGGAGCGATGCTGCGAAAGGCCGCAGGCAGGGCCAACATGGTCTCTTCCCAGAAGGTGTTGCTGCTAGCGTTGCCGTGAATCAGGAGCACCGGCACGCCGTCTGAAGGCCCCCGCAGCAAAACGTGCATCTGCAGGCGGGGGGTCTGGATCATTCTGGACTCGAGGCCCGGCAAGGAAGGGATAGAACCCATGACATACTCCTCCAAATTTGAGATAGCCCATGTTACCGGGTTTCTGTTACAAACTTGTTACCCACCTCCTTAAAGCAGGACTACCACCTCGAGGTGCTTTCTAAAGAAAGTAGCCGGGTCGTGAGCTACCCACCGCGTAACGGCGGATCCGCCCGCTGCAGGTGTCTTGAGGGTCCAACGCTCCCAGGCCAGCCAAGGCCGTAGGGGGCAGCACTGGGCCCCACGGGCTAAACAAACTCAATAGGTGCAGCGTAGACTATCTGGGTATGTATGTCTTTCGCCTGCGCGGCGACTTTCAAAGCCTGGATATTTATTCCGCGGCCCTTTTCGAGCTGGGGGCCAGGGGGCTGGAGGAAAAAGCCGGTGAGGTCTGGGCCTATTTTCCCCAGCGGGTCGAGCTGGCTTTTCCGGGGGAGTGGGTTCAGTTGCCCGATACCGACTGGTTGGAAGCCTACAAGCGCGATCTGAAGCCAGTAGTGGCCGAACCTTTTGTGGTGCTGGCTCCGTGGCACCAGTGGAGCGGCAGCCAGAAGCGCATTGTAATTGAGCCCGGCATGGCCTTTGGCACCGGTCACCACGAGACCACCCGGATGGCTTTGGAAACCCTGGCGCGTCGTATCGAACCCGATATGCAGGTGCTCGATCTGGGAACTGGTTCGGGTATCCTGGCCATTGGCACTGCCCTGCTGGGAGCAGAGGCGGTGGGTGTGGATATAGACCCTGCGGTGATTCCCCAGGCCATCGAGAATGCCCGGCTCAACAAGGTGCAGGTGCGTTTTCTGGCGGGTAGTCTGGAAGACTTTGAAGGCCCGGTGGATCTGGTAGTAGCGAACCTGCATGCCGAACTGCATGCTTTTTTTGCCAGTGCCTATCGGAAGGTGTTTGGTGTGTGCGGGACACTGATTCTGACCGGCATTTTGGCCGAGCGAGAGACCCTCGTGCGACGGGCCCTCGAGGCCAACGCCTTCGATCTGCTTCAGCGCCGTCAGGAAGGCGAGTGGGTCTGCCTGACCTACGCTGCGGTGTAGACCCCAACCCGGCGAATGTTATCTCTAGCTGGAGAATCTATGCGCTCTCACCGTGCTTTCGTACCAAAACTTCTGGCTGAGATTGAGCTGGGGGGGCCGGAGGCGCACCACCTGATGGAGGTGTTACGGGCTCGAGTCGGCGATAACCTCACGGTGTTTGACGGTAAAGGGCTGGAAGGTCGTGCCACTGTGGTGCAGGCCGAGCACGGTTTGGTACGCTTACGCATTGACCAAACCTGGTCTGCCAGCAATGAAACCCCGCAACCCATCACCCTCTATGTGGCGCTGCTCAAAGGAGACCATCTGGCCGAAGTGGTGCGGGCCGCTACCGAGCTAGGCGCAAGCCAGATTGTCCCCATCCTCACGCAGCACTGCGTGGTGCGCGAGCTGGGCGAGAACAAACTGCTTCGCCTGCGCCGCATCGCCCTCGAGGCGGCCAAACAGTGCGAACGCAGTGTAATTCCCCAGATCGGGCCGTTGTTGTCGCTAAACCGCATCCCTGCGGTCGAGCAAGGTTTCGTGGCCCATCCCGGGGTATCGGCACTGGTGCGTGATGGCTTTAATCCCGCAAAGCCCACGGCGCTCCTCACCGGCCCGGAAGGGGGCCTTGGCGAAGCCGAAGTTGGGCTGCTCGAGCAGCAAGGCTTCACCCCAGTCACATTGGGACCCCGTATCCTGCGGGCAGAAACAGCGCCGATTGCGCTTTTGAGCCTGGTTACGGCGGCTGCAGGATTATGAACCTCATGCGTTGGACAGTGGTTGGTTGTTTGTTGCTGCTACCGGCTTGTCGCTATACCTTTGTTCCGCTCGACCCAGGCCGGGCTACGC
>NZ_CALMCQ010000197.1 GCF_937863175.1 uncultured Meiothermus sp.
AGCGGGGCGGTTTCTTCCTCGACCATCGGCAGGAGATTAGGGATCCCGGTCATAAGGGTTGGTTTTCTTCAGGCTAGAGTGTAGGCCCCGGTGTTGCTGACCCAGCAGACAAAAAAACAGCTCATTGGGCCCAACCCGCCTGTTCGATTGGACGATTATAGACCTCCCAACCCCCCACGTAAAGTGTTTTTTCGCGCCGGCACCGTATTTTGTTCTTGAGAAAAGTCTTGGCTATGAATACCGTTCAAATCGGGCTGCAGCACCGCGCTTACCTGCTCGCCGGTGGTCGAAGTCATGCTTGCCGTGAATGCACCGGTTGAGGCCATCAGCCCGCAGGTGGGTTTGCGCATGGTTAAACAATGCCCTGCTGCCTCATCCCCTCGGCCATCTCCAGCACCGAGGGCTCGAGCGGGCGCGGCTTCCAGCCCAGCACCCTGCGGGCGGGTTCGCTGTTGAAGCGGTACTCCTTGCCCAGTTCGTCCAGCGTCAGCCGCACGGTTTGGTCGGCAATCGCTACCAGACGCACCACCCAGTCGGGGAACTCGAGCGTGGAAATGCGGTAGCCCCGGGCGGCAAAATGCCTTTGCAAAATCAGGGCGATTTCCCGAAAGCGGTGTCCCCCCTCGACGCATACAAAGCGCTGATTGGCCGCCTCGGGTACGGTCATGGCGGCGAGGTGGGCCAGAGCCACATCGCGCACGTCCACCGTAAAGAGAGTGGTGCGCGAAACCCCAGGCACCTCGCGCTTCATCAGCTTGCGGATGTACTCCCTCGAGGTCGGGTAGTGCCCGTCCAGCGATGGCCCCAGAATCAGGCCCGGGGCGATGACCGATAGCTCGAGGCCGTGCTCCCTGGCAAAGGCCCAGGCCGCTTGCTCGGCCAAAGTTTTGCTTTTGGGGTAGGGCTGGACGCGGCCCTCGAGGTTCGACCAGTCGCGCTCGTCGAAGACCCTGCGGGTCTCGGAATGCCCGTTCATGATCGCAGCAATGGAGGAGGTCAGCACCACCCGCTCTACGCCCGCCTGTTTTGCCACTCTCAGCACCCGCAGGGTGCCTTCACGGGCCGGAACGATCAGCTCGTTCTCGTCCTGGGGGATGGTCAGGGGGAAGGGCGAGGCCAGGTGCAGCACGTAGGCGCAGCCCTGAGCCGCCCTGTCCCAGCCCGGGTCGTTTTGCAGGTCGGTCTGGACGAACTCGAGACCATCCCGCACATCGCCCAGCGCCTTGCGCAGCGCGGCTTCCTTGTCCAGCGAACGCAGGGTTCCGCGCACCCTATAGCCCTGCTGCAACAACTGCTGGATGCAGTGCAGGGCTACAAACCCGCTGGCTCCGGTCACGAGTACAGTGTTTTGGGGCATGAGTTAGCATACTCCGATACTCCGGGTGTGGCTCGAGCCACCTAACACCGCCCAGTAGTCGAAAAACCATGCGCTTTACGGTCATAGAACTCTATTTTCCTATGCACCAAAAGTGACGAAGAGCCGGAAAACGGGGTTCATATATACGTTGCAAAGAGTTTAGGTCTTTAGCCCAGTCAGGCTGGCGGGAGTTGGGTTACTCTGAGGATATGGTCTACGGTCTACTCGACGGTGAGGTGTGTGGAGTTCACGACAATCCAGCCGGGTTTGGGATGCTCTGCGATGATCGGGTGACTGAGCCGATTGGCGTTCTCGAGCATCTTGGCAAAATCATTCTCCGACCCGTTTCGACCGTACAGCCGCTGTAGGGTGGTCTCGAAGCTGAGCAGTAAGACGATTTTGTCTGCTTGCGAGCCCAGGTCGTAGTGAGTCTCGGGAACCGTGTTGAAGCCCATATGAAACGGAGTTCCGGGAATGTGGTTGAACCCGAAGTCGTCTATTGCCACTGCGAAGCCCGCGCTGTTGTAGGTGCGGGCCATCTGCGAGGCGGCCACTCGAGCCAGCCGAATCTGCTCACCGGTAACCTTGGCGGTGGCCTCGTTGCTGAAATTCATATCCGACAACCCGCCCACCACCATATGCCGCAGGTCGTCCACCGGGATGTGCAAGCCCAGCTTGAAGCGCGAAGCCAGCGCCCTCGAGACGGTGCTCTTGCCGCAGGCCGGGGTTCCCATCACCAAGAATATTGGGGCCATTGGGCGCATCTTACCGCGTGAAGGCAGTGGGGTCTCGAGATCCCACCTCTACTTGGCCCGTGGTTGCTCCGATACTGCTAGGAAGTGCTATCCTTAACAGCGTTCCAATAGTTCCCGCGGGGGTATTTGTGAGTGGATACTATGATCTTGGCAGCTATAGCCGCCCGGTCAGCACGCAGTCCGAAGAGGCTCAGCACTGGTTTGACCGGGGTCTGATCTGGTGCTACGGCTACAACCACGAAGAATCGGTACGCTGTTTTCAGAAGGCCGCTGAGTCTGATCCTAACTGCGCGATGGCCTACTGGGGCATCGCCTATGCACTCGGCTGCAACTACAACAAAGCCTGGGAAGCCTTCCGCGAGGACGAACTCGAGCTGGCTTTCCCGGCCATTGATGCCGCCATGAGCCACGCCCTGGGCCTGGCAAGCGCGGCCTCCCCCGTAGAGCGGGCGCTGATCGAGGCCCTGGCCCACCGCTACCCCGCCCAGCGCCGCGATCCCTACGCCTTTAGCGCCTGGAATGATGCCTATGCCGCAGCCATGCGGGCAGTGTACGCGACCTTCCCCGACGATCTGGACGTGAGCACCTTGTTCGCCGAGGCACTGATCAACCGCACCCCCTGGAAGCTGTGGAACCTCCGAAGCGGCCAGCCCGCAGAGGGTGCGGACACCCTCGAGGCCGTAGCGGTGCTGGAAAAAGCCTTAAGTCAGGTCGAGCGCGAGGGCCTCGAACCCCATCCCGGTCTGCTGCACATGTACATCCACACCCTGGAGATGTCCCCGCACCCTGAGCGGGCCTTGCCCGCCGGCGATGCCCTGCGCGACCTGGTGCCCGAGTCCGGGCACCTGTGCCACATGCCCTCGCACATTGACGTGTTGTGTGGCCGCTACCACCAGGCCGTGGTGGCCAACAGCAAAGCCATCGAAGCCGATCAAAAGTATCTTCAGCGCGAAGGGCCGCTCAACTTCTACACCCTCTATCGCTGCCACAATTATCACTTCAAACTCTATGCGGCGATGTTTTTGGGACAGTCCCAGGCTGCCCTCGAGGCCGCCAACCAAATGATCGCCAGCATCCCCGAAGAACTGCTGAGGGTGGAGTTGCCCCCGATGGCCGACTGGCTCGAGGGCTTTGTCACCATGCGGCTGCACGTGTACATCCGTTTTGGAAAGTGGGAAGAAATCCTGGCTGAACCCTTACCCAAAGACCCGAACCTGTACTGCGCCACCACCGCCATGCTGCACTATGCCAAGGGCATCGCTCTGGCGGCGACGGGCCGGGTTGCGGCAGCCGAGCAAGAAAAGCTACGGTTCGCCGAGGCCCTGGCCAGGGTGCCCGAAACGCGCTACGTGTTCAACAACAAATGCACCGACATTTTGGCAATCGCTGCTGAGATGTTGAACGGGGAGATCGAGTACCGCAAAGGCAACTTCGAGCAGGCTTTTGCCCACCTGCGTAAGTCGGTTGAACTCGACGACAGTTTGCCTTACGACGAACCCTGGGGCTGGATGCAGCCGACCCGCCACGCCCTGGGGGCACTGCTTTTGGAGCAAGGCCGGGTGGCCGAAGCCGAACAGGTCTACCGCGATGATTTGGGTCTGAACAGCACCCTGAGCCGGGCCTCGCAGCATCCCGACAACGTTTGGAGCTTGCACGGTTATGTCGAATGCCTGCACAAGCTGCACAAACACCACGAGGCCATGCAGATGGAACAACGCCTCGAGCAGGCCAAAGCCTGGGCTGATGTCCCCATCCAAGCCTCGTGTTATTGCCGCCTCGAGGTTTCGTAAACCTCCCAAGTCTGTAGAGTGCGCTCGCGCACCGACTTTGGGGATAGGAAGCCGGGTATTAGCTCGTCCACTCTATTTTGGTGGGCACTCGCCTGCGGTGCCCGTGGGCAACCGCGTCCCAGCCGTGGCCGAGGGGCGTTGTCGGGCTCGGAGGCACCCAGCTCCCGCGAGAACTCGAGGTTGTGCGCGGAGGCCGTGCCGATCACCCTCGCGCCCCGCCACTTGACCAGTTGCACCGCGAAGCTGCCCACCTCGCCGCGCCGTGGATCAGAACCGTCCGCCCCTCGCTCAGATTGGCGGCATCTATCAGCGTGCGCCACGCCGTCAGCCCCACGTGCGGCAGGATGGCGGCTTGCAGGTGATCGAGCGAGGGGGGCTTGGGGGCAGCCTCGGAGGCCACGACGGCTATGTACTCGGCATAGGCCCCGTTGTGGGCAGGGTTGGCGCGTGCCCACACCTCGTCGCCGGGGGCGAACTCCTCCACTCCGAGGCCGACCTCCTCCACCACACTCGAGACATCCAGCCCCAGCACCAGGGGGAAGGTGTAAGGGTAATAGCCGCTTACGTACCCGGCACGGGCGGCGCAGTCGAAGGGGTTGGCGGCGGTGGCATGAACACGGATCAGTAACTCCGCTTCGGCTGGTATAGGGCGAGGGACATCTTCTATAGCCAACTGGTCAACACCACCATAGTTGTGGATGCGGACGGCTTTCATGGATTGCATGGGTGGCTCCATTGAAAAGGGTGCTAAAGTTTGTCTGGGGTGCGGATGGTGGTATCTGCACCGACATCATCAATCGCATGCTGGTGTACTCTCATCGCGTTTCCTACCATTACGGCATGCGCAGTGCTGCGCTAAAGCGGGGCGTAATGCACGCCGCATAGCAAAAAAACGCTATACGGCGTATTCGTGGGAACCGCTCTCAGACCTCGATGAACACCTCGAACTGCTCCTGGGTGGATGGCGCGGTGAACAGCCTGGCGAAATGTGAGATCACTTCCTGATACTTGCCGCTGGTATTCCACACGGTGGCATCGGCCTCGGTCTCCCTCAATCCGCGACCTTCAAGACCAGCTTCCCGCGTGTGTGCCTGCCCTCCACCGCCTGGTGAGCTTGCCGAATGTCCTGGAGCCCCAGCACCGAGGACACCACCGGCCTGATGTGCCCGCTCTCGACCAGGGAGGCAATCTCCTTTAGCACACCACCCGCCGGTGGAAAAGCAACCACAAATTGCTGGCGTGCATTATGTGCATCGGCGGTTTCTTGTGAAGGGGCCTGGACGATGGAGAGCAGTATACCGCCGGGCTTGAGCACTCTCCAGGAGCGCTCCTGGGTCTCACCCCCCACCGTATCCAGCACAATGTCGGCATCGTGCACTACCTCTTCGAAGGGGATACTGTTGTAATCCACCACCTCGTCCGCACCCAACTCTCTTAAGAGATCGAGGTTGTGCGCAGAGGCCGTACCGATCACCCTCGCACCCCGCCATTTGGCCAGTTGCACTGCAAAGCTGCCCACCCCACCCGCTGCGCCGTGGATCAGAACCGTGTGTCCTTCACTGACGTGGGCTGCATCCATCAACATGCGCCAGGCGGTTAGACCTACGTGTGGCAGAGCGGCCGCTTGCAGGTGATCGAGCGAGCGGGGCCTGGCCGCAACTTCGGAAGCCGCGACGGCTACATACTCGGCATAAGCCCCGTTGCTGGCAGGGTTGGTGCGCGCCCATACCTCATCGCCCGGGGCAAAATCACTCACGCCTGGGCCCACTTCTTTCACCACCCCCGAGACATCCAGACCCAGAATCAAGGGAAAGCTGTAGGGATACCAGCTGCTCACATATCCAGCCCGGGCCGCACAGTCGAAAGGGTTGACGGTGGTGGCGTAGACCCGGATCAGCACCTCGCCCTCGGCTGGTACCGGACGAGGAACTGTAGTGCGCCCCTAAAGTGAGACCATAAGCTAAGAGAGCTTTTGGTTGATTTT
>NZ_CALMCQ010000198.1 GCF_937863175.1 uncultured Meiothermus sp.
CGAGGCTCCGCTGGCGGGCTTCGAGCTTCGTATGGCCGGACGCCAGAGCACCCACGAACGCATGGCTGGCTTGGGAGCGGCGCTGGGTCAGTTGGCAGGGGGACGCTGAAGGGCCAGGCTCGAGTGTCATCCAGGGTGGCCAGCCAGCCTTTTCTGAACATGCTTGACTTTCTGCTCTACACGGTGCTGGTCTGGCTGGGCCTCAAGCTGCTGGTCTTGCTTCTCAATCTCTGGCGGTTTCCGGTTTTACAACCCGCGAAGGCCGCAAGCAGCCCCTCTACGGCATCGCTCCTGGTTCCTGCTCGCAACGAGGCCCACAATCTAATGGAGACCCTGCCGGGGTTTTTGCTCCAGGGGGTGCAGGAGATTCTGATTCTAGATGATCAGTCCAGCGATGCAACCGCAGCGGTAGTAGAACAGTTCAGCCGCCGGGATGCCAGGGTGCGATTGATTTCTGGCCTGCCCAAACCCGAGGGCTGGATGGGGAAGCCCTGGGCCTGCCATCAACTGGCCCAGGCGGCCCAGGGTGAGGTACTGCTCTTTACCGATGCCGACGTGCGCTGGGCTCAGCGGGGGGTGCAGGCGGTACTGGCCCAGATGGAGCAAGAGAACGCCGGGCTGGTTTCGATTTATCCGCGCCAGATTACCCTGAGCCTGCCTGAGCGGATACTGCTCCCCCTCATTGACGACGTGCTGCTGTGTTACCTGCCCCATCCCTTGATCTCTACCCCATTTCCCTCGGCAACAGCGGCCAACGGGCAGGTGATGGCCTTCACCCGCCAGGCCTACAGGGCCTCCGGCGGACACGCTGCGGTGCGGGGAGAGGTGCTCGAGGATGTCCGGCTGGCGCAGAAAACCAAGGCCGTGGGGCAGCGCATGACCGTGGCTTTGGGTGGGGCTTTGGTTGCAGTTCGCATGTACCGCAGCTTTGAAGAAATAGTCGAAGGGCTGGGCAAAAACCTCATCGAATTCCATGGGCGCAACCGGGCTGCTCTGATCCTGTCGTATCTGGGCCACCTGCTGGCCTACACCCTATGCTGGCTTTTGCCTTTGTCTAACCCGATCTGGCTGTTGGTGGGAGGAATGGGGTTGCTGGAGCGGCTGTTGCTCAACCTAAAGACCGGGCGCGACGGGTGGGAAGTGGTGCTGGTTCCGCTGGCGCCCCTCTTTGCCACCCCTATCTACTGGCGGTCAGGGCAAAAAAAATATACCTGGAAAGGGCGAGAATATAGCCGATGAGAGCCATTGTAGTGGGGGCGGGCTTTGCCGGGCTGGCTGCAGCCTTGCGCCTGCGCAGGGCCGGACTGGAAGTAACGGTAATTGAACAGTTCGACGAACCTGGGGGCAAAGCAATCGGATGGAGGGGTGTGCCTACTGGCCCCACCGTCCTGACCATGCCCGAAATTCCACGTATGATTGTGGGTGCATTTGGCTCGAGCCTGCCAGCACTCGAGCCCGTTTCACCGCTCACCCGCTATACCTGGCCCGATGGACGGGTCTTTGCTCCCGAACTGGATATAAAGGCCACCGTGGCCCAGCTTACTGCCCAGGAAGCCCATGACTACCGGCGTCTGTTAACCGAAGCCAGGGCGATTTTTGAAGGGGCCAGAGATACCTTCATTTTTGGCCCACCGCCCCAGACCATTAACCTGATGCAGTACGGTTTGCGCAACGGCCTGAAGGCGCACCCGCTCAAGTCGCTGAAAGCGCTGGTGCAGTCCGGCCCCTACCTCACCCCCTTTTTTTTGCGCTTTGCCACCTACCTTGGAGCCAATCCCTATAAGGCTCCAGCAGTACTGCATAACATCGCCTGGGTGGAGTTGGGTCTGGGCGTCTTCCACCTGGCGGGCGGGATGCGGGCGCTGGCTGACCACCTGCACGGGCTGGCCCAGGCACAAGGCGTCCAGTTTTTGTTCGGGCAGAAGGTTATGAAAATGCAGTTGCTGCCCAGTCGTATTGGGGCTTTGCAAACCGATGGGGGCTGGCACAGTGCTGATCTGTATATTTCTGCGACGGATCGGCACTTTACCTTGCAGTGGTTGGGCCTACCGATTCCCCGCTATAGGCTGGGGGTGGCTGGTTTCGCGGTGCTGATGGAGCTTTCCGAGCCAGTGCCTCGGGGACACCACATCTATTTCTCGCAGGACTACGCAGCGGAATGGCGCGAAATTGCGTCTGGACGCTGTTCCCAGGATCCCACTTTGTATCTACACACCGATGGCGATGCAGCGTTTATGCTGGTGAATGCGCCGAGTTTGCCGGAGGCAGCGGTTAAGAATCCAGAGCTCAGGGTTAAGGATCAAGAGTACGCACAGTATCTGTTGAGTAAGTTGCGACAAATTCACCCCCTCCCAATTGCGGAATGGAGAGCGGTGAGCCCACAGGATTACTGCTACACGGCCTACTGCGGTGCGTTGTATGGAAAGGCTCCGCATGGGCTGGCGGGAGCTCTCCGCCCCGGCTGGGGCGTAGCGGGTATTCGGAATTTTGCCCAGGTAGGTGGAACCGTTTACCCTGGCGGGGGGGTTCCATTGTCCATGCTTTCGGGATGGAACGGGGCTGGGTGGTTGATGGGTAGAGTCTCTGGTCAGCCTGGAAGGAGTGGGTTGGAAAACGGGTCGCCCTGATTCCACTACCCACCCTGCCAAGGGTGCTACCAGAGCCTCGAGGCTATCCCTGGGGCACGGGTGTTCGCTGTAGATGACTCCGGCTAGGCCGGTGTTCAGGCGGTCAAAAAGGGAGAACTGCGATATAGATGAGGGTTCACTGCCTCAAAAACGTTCCCAATCCTCCCTGGTGATTTCCATCGGCACAAATTCGACCCTGGGCGCAAGGCCAAAATTGAAACGAAGGGTGCTGGAAGGAGGGTTTGCCACATGATGGAAGCCAGATTTCTCAAAGGCCCGTTGGGCGCGAAGGTTGTGTTTGTAAGTGCGCAGTTTAACCTTTTGTAGTCGCAGGGTGTAGAAAGCATATTCCAGCACTGCTTTTACAGCATCCGTGCCGTAGCCTTGTCCCCAGCGGTTTTTGGCCCCAATCAGAATGCCCAGCGTAGCTTCGGTGCGGGTTAGTTCGTAGAGTTCCACAGTGCCGAGCCACTCGCCTTTTTCGTCCAGAATCCCGAACCCCATCCGGTCGCCCCGGCTGACCTCACCCATGACCACCCGCTTGAAGAGCCACAGGGGCATTTTGAGCGGGCGGCTTCCATTCCACTCGGCCACTTCAGGATCTCGGAAACACTCATAGAACCGCCGCCACTCGGTCTCGGTGAGGGTTTCGGTAAAGGGTTTGAGGGTTACTTTTCCGTGGCGAGGCCAGGTGTTGCTGAGCGTCACCCTTTCAGCATACGCCAAGCCTAGAAGGCGGGTGATTAGGAGTACAGAGCTGCATTAGCCCTGGGCGAGCCTGGGGTTCATGCAGGGCAGTCTGGGGCCAGTTCACGGTCAAATTCGGATTATCTGCGGAGTCTACCTGAGCGCAACCTGGCGATGTCGTCGGGCAGACTGGCAGGCTCCTGGCACAACAGGTCTGCGCCGTGAGATTGAAGTTCCTCGAGGCTGCCATAGCCCCATAGCACCCCCACCGAACGCATCCGATGGGCTTTGGCCCCCAGAATGTCAAAGGCGCGGTCGCCAATCATTACGGCCTCGGTGGGGGTAAGCCGATGGTCGTGCAGGATGCGCCCAATGAGCGAGGCCTTGGACTCGGACAGATTCTGGGCATGCACCCCGTAGATTGCCGTGAAGTAGGGGGCCAGCCCGAAGTGTTCCATCATCTCCTGGGCGAAGGAGTTTCGTTTAGAAGTTGCCACCATCAGACGGTAGGTAGCGGAGAGGGTCTGTACCGCCGGGTGAATGCCTTCGTACAGGCTGGCCTCGAGCTTGCCCTTCTGGTCGTAGCACTGGCGATAGATTTCGACAGCCGCATCCACCCGTTCCTCACCCAGAAGCTTGCGGAAGCTGTCTTGCAGGGGCGGGCCGATGAACTCACGCAAATTCAGTTCCTCGGGAATGCTCACCCCCAGGTGGCGGAAGGTATGACGGTAACAGCCCAGGATGCCGGGTTCGGTTTCCAAAAGCGTCCCGTCCAGATCGAAAAGCAGGGTAGTGACTGGCACAGCGTTATTGTACGGGCTTGTCCAGCTGGGAAATCAGTTTCCTGGGTGCCACGCAGCGGTAGGCGTCGCGGATAATCTCGGTCAGTGCCTCGAGGCTGAGACCGCGATCGAGGCAGACTCCCAGCCAGCCCCGGTGTCCCACATAGGGAGGTACGAAAAAGGTGGTAGGGCGGGCCTGGGTGAACGCTTGTTGAGCCCCGAACGGTGCCGCGCACCAGATGGCCAGCCGCCCGTCCTGGTGGTGGTTATCCATGTACATCAGGAAGCACTTTTTCCCCTGCACGAAAAAGGCGGGCGCTCCGTGGCTCAGCCGCTCGCTGGTCTCGGGCCAGGCCAGGCACAACTGGCGGATTTGCTGGAGCGTTGTGTCCCTCATACCCCAAGTATGCCAGAGCTTTGTTGACCGCAATCAATCAAAGATTTTGCCAGGATTGAGCAGATTCTCGGGGTCGAAGAGGCGTTTGATCTGCCGCATCCAGTCCAGGGCAGGGCCGTGCTCTTTGGCGAGGTATTTTTTCTTCCGCAGCCCAACGCCGTGTTCGCCGGTACAGGTGCCCCCCAGGGCCAGGGTGTGCTCTACCAATCGTTCCGAAAACACCTCGGCCCTGGGGTCGCCCGGTTCACAGACCACCAGGGTGTGGAAATTGCCGTCGCCTACATGGCCCAGGATGTTGCCCTTCAAGCCCATTTCACGCAGCAAATAACTGGAATACTGCACCAGGTCGGGCATTTTGGAGACGGGCACGGCGGTGTCGGTGGAGAGATACTCTTTGCCAGGAAACAGGTTAACCAGGGCCCAGTAGGCCTGATGCCGGGCCTCCCACTGGGCAGTACGCTCTTCCTGGGTGCGGGCAGGGTCTATGCGGATGGCTCCGGCTGCCTGTATCAGCTCAATCGCCAGGCTGGACTCGGCTTCCAGGGCCTGGTGGGTAGAGGAGTGGAACTCCACAAACAGGGCGGGCTTTTCGGGATAGCTACGGCCCAGATAGTGGTTGATGGCCTGGATGCCTACCCCGTCAACGAGCTCGAGCCGGGCCACGGGAAGCCCGCTGGCCATTACCGCATAGGCGGCCTGGGCGGTCTGGGTCAGGTTGTCAAAAAAGACCCGCAGGGTGTGGATATGCTCGGGGAGGGGATGCAGTTTAAGGGTGAGGCGGGTAATGAGGCCCAGGGTGCCTTCGGAACCGATAAACAAATCCTTGAGGTTGTAGCCAGCACTGGTCTTGCGTACCCCTCGGCCCAATTCCAGCACCTCGCCATTCGCCAGCACCACCTGCAAAGCCAGAACACTCTGCCGCATGCCCCCGTAACGCACGGTGGTAGTGCCCGAGGCGTTGGTTGCGGCCATACCGCCTAGCGAGGCATCCGCACCGGGGTCTACGGGGAAGAACAGGCCGGTACCCTTGAGGGCTTCGTTCAGGCTTTTGCGCGTCAGACCAGGTTCCACCACGGCCATGAAATCTTCGGGGTGAATTTGTACTACCCGATTCAGGCCTGAAACGTCCAGCGAGATGGCTGGCCCCTGGGGGACTACATGCCCCTCGAGGCTGGTTCCGGCCCCAAACGGAATGACCGGGATATGGTGTTTCCGTGTCCAGGCCAGGGCGGTTTGAATATCGGAAAGGTTCTCCGCGTAGACCACCGCCATCGGCGGGTGGTGTATGGGATAGCTTTCGTCTTTGCCGTGGGCCTCTAGATCGGTGGGGGCAGTGCTGACCTTCTGGGGCAGGATCTTTTTCAGGCTTTCCACCATGGCACTAGCCTACCCGAATGGAACCTGGAGGCGGCGTGTCTTGCAGCCCTCGAGGTTGGTGATATTTGGCCCATGAATGGCCCCTGAGCGTTAAGTAAAATTCGCTGGTGACAAATGCGCTGAACGACGGTGCATAAGCTGCTACCCTGACACTCAGCGAGGAGTCCCTTGACCGATATCCACAAAACCACTATGTGCGAAAACCTGCAACCACTACTCCGAGAAGCCTGGAACAAGCTTGAACAGCAACCTTTAGAAGCTGCCCTGCCCGCCCGTCGTTTGGAACATCTTGCGCGGCGCTCGGGCGATAACCGGGTCTGGGCCCAGAGCCTTTTTATCTGGGGTGTGTCCAGCCTGTACGCCGGGGATGCCCACGAGTCCATTGCGTTGTTCTCGAGGGCGCTGGCGGTTTATCGCTTTCTGGGCGACGAGCAGGGACAGTGGTCTTGCCTGAAAGCCATTGCCCTGGCCTGGGGCAATTCCGGCGATGCAGCCCAGGCTCTCGAGACCCATTCCCACGCCAATGCCTTCCTGCGCCAGGCCGAGTTCTCGGCCAAGGCCGGCTGGCTGCACTGGTTTTGTACCAGTGGATAATCCCTGGGCATGCCCTTCACCTGACACTTTTTGCCTGCGAGTGTCAAATCTAATATCGCAGTATCATTTGTCTGGTACGGGTTATCTGCTCTTGACGCTGGCCCGGGTTTGTTGCAGTCTGAATTATGGCGAGCCCTGTAAAGCGCGAAGTATGGCAAGACGTGGAAGTGAGCCTCGAGCTATCACTCGAGTTTGACCCCGAAGAGTTTTTACGGCGTCATCCGGGCCTGGCACTGGTGCTGGCGGAGTTGTTGGTGGGGCCTCCCCGGCGCTGGCGCGACCCTGCCGAGTTGTGGCCCTACGCAGGCTGCAAAAGCCTCGAGGCCAGGTTACCGCGTTTACGTTTTAGCCCCCTGGAAACCCGCCCACTGGGGCAGGCGCTGGACAAACTGTTTACAGCCATCGAGTTCAGCATTGTTGGGCACAAAGTGCTTGCCGTTCCGCCCCCCGCCAGAACCACCCAGCTATCGGAGGGCTGGCGGGCTCAGAGCGGGGTGTGGCTATGCCACCAACCGCTGGGGTGAGTCGTATTTTTCCGATTGCAGGCTAAGAGCCTGGCAGCTTGTTACGGCGTTGCACTATTTGTGCAAAAATGCTCTAATCTGTAAAGGCGTAGCTCAATACGACGCCTTTTATGCCGCAACGAATTCTGTTGGTCTACACAAAAGCAGGTGGCGGGCACCTTGCTCTGGCACAAAACCTGCACAAATTGCTAACCGAACTCGAGCCCGACTCGGAAATTCGCCTGTTCAATTTTTTCGATGTGGGGCCGCGCTGGATTGGCCAGGCCATCCAGGATGGCTACAACTTCGCGGTCAACAAGCAGCGCTGGCTTTATACCGTATTTGAGGCTTTCTACCAGACCCGACCGGCCATCAACACCTTTGCCCGGGTGCTGGGCATGCGGATGGCCCCGGCCATCAACGAATACTTAGAGGAGTTCCGCCCCGACAAGATTATCTACTGCTATCCGGTCAACCATGCTTTTCGGCGGCTGCCCTATGTACGCAAACACAAGCCCAAGACCCTCACGGTGGTAAGCGATATTTTCAGTCCACACCTGTACTGGTTTATTGATACCAGAGACCAGTATGTGGTGGCCAGCCCCGAAGCCTATAGCATCGCCCGCCGCTGCCGGGTTCCTCCCGAAAACCTGCACTACTTTCAGACCCTGATTGACCCCAAGTTCGACAAACCCCTCGACCCCGGTGAAGTGGCCCGCTTGCGCGAGGAGTGGGGCCTGACCCACCCCTACACCGTGCTGGTGACGGGTGGGGGCGCGGGCCTGAAAATAAGCCTTAACCTGGTGCGCGAACTGGTTAAGATGCAGGACATCAACGTGGTAGTGGTCTGCGGCTACAACCAGAAGCTGTACCGACAGCTCGAGGCTTTCAAGCAAAAAAACCGGATTTCAAACCTGGTCTTGTTTGGTTTCACCAAACAGATGTATGAACTGATCAATGTTTCCAGTGTGGTGGTTTCCAAAGCCGGCCCGGCTACCATTGCCGAGGTGCTCTCCCAACACAAAAACCTGATCGTCTGCGACTATGTTTGGCCCCAGGAGTACGGGAACGTCGAACTAATCCGCCACGAAAAACTGGGGCATTATATTCGCCATCCGCGCAAAAGTGCCGAAAAAATCAAGGAACTCAAGACCCATCCCTACGATCGCAAGACCCTCAACCTGCAGAACGATATTGTGCGCCTGGTCAAGTACATTCTTAGTCTTTAGAGACTGAACCCAGAATCTTTTCGATCTTGTCCAGTATCTCCTGGGGCAGATCCACGCCCGCAGCGCCCAGGCTTTCTTGTAGTTGCTCGGGTTGGGTGGCCCCGGTAATCGCACTGCTTACACCTTTCTGTCGCAAGACCCAGGCCAGGGCGAGCTGGGTGCGGCTCAGACCCAGCTCGCTGGCGACCCGCTTCAAGGCTTTGACTTTCTTGGCATTTTCCTGCGTCAACATGCGACTGCCAAACTGCGGATAGCGTTCAAAGCGGCTATCTTTGGGTATGCCTCGGTCGTAGCGACCGGTCAGCATGCCCATCGCCAGCGGGCTCCAGACCACCGTACCCAGCCCAGCCCGCTCGGTTTCCGGCAGGATCTCCTTCTCGACGCGCTCCCGGTAGAGCATCGAGTACTGCGGCTGCTCGACCGCAGGAGGGTTCAGTCCACTGGCTCTGGCGAAGTGGACGGCCTCCAGTATCCGTACAGCCGGCCACTCCGAAGTCCCCCAGTACAACACCATGCCCCGGTCTACCAGACTGCTCATGCTGGTAACGACTTCTTCCATCGGTACTTCGGGATCGTAGCGGTGGCAGAAGTAAAGGTCGAGGTAATCGGTTCCCATCCGCTTCAGGCTTCGGTCAATGCTCTGGAGGATATGTTTGCGTGAGAGCCCGTGCCCGTTGGCATCGTTGCTGGTGGGCCAGAAGACCTTGCTCGACAGCACCAGCTCGTGACGGGGAAACTGATCCAGGAGTGCTTTGCTCATCAGCTCCTCGGCCAGCCCTTTGGCGTAGACATCGGCGTTGTCGAAGAAGTTAATCCCGCCCTCGTAGGCGATGCGGGTGATGTTTTTGATTCGCTCGAGGTCGTTAACGGCGTCGCCATAGGTGACCCAGGCCCCCAGCGAAACCTCCGAGACTTTCAGGCCCCACTGGCCCAACTTGCGGTAGCGCATAAAAACCTCCATGGGCACGCAGGCCCATAACTCCCGTAAAAAGCCAGGCTCTGGATGATCCAGGCCTGTTGCGTCTTTGCCGCTGGCTCACAGCTCGTGATGCGGGGTTTCTTTCGGACTGATCTCTATCACGGCAGCCGGGGCCTGGAAGCCAGTGGTCTTGTGGGTGCTATCGCAGAAGGGCTTGTTGGCCGAATGCCCACAGCGGCACAGCGAGACCCTGGGTTTTTCGATTACGACTTCCTGGTCACCCTGCCGGTACACATACCTGCCACCCGTCTCGATGCCGATAGAGCCATTTTCTCTAAATTCAATTCTCATTCCCCAAGTCTACTGGTGAAACCACCGATTCAATATGGGTATGCGCAAAGGATCCGACTTTCCTGTACTGAATCAAGCCGTCCCACAATAGTAGCCTGGCCTCCCTTGCGGAACGGGTATCAGGGCGATTTACAAAGCAATCAGGGATGCAAATCCAGATGAAAACCGCCCAAATACCTGCTTATGAGGAATGGTTTTATACTGGGCGGAAGCAGGGAGGAGCTATGCGCTTGTTGCGTCTTTTGGGACGGTTGCTGCTGGTGCTGGTGGGGCTGGTACTGGTGGCGGGGGTCGGCGGCTGGTTCTGGTTGCGGGGGGCCACCCTCCCGCAGCATTCGGGTCGGCTGGCCCTGCCGGGTTTGTCGGCCCCGGTTGAGATGAAGCGCACGGCAGAAGGAGTGCTCCATATCCAAGCTCAGACCGATACCGACGCTTTTTTTGCCCTGGGTGTGGCCCATGCCCAGGATCGGCTCTGGCAGATGGAGTTCCAGCGCCGGGTAGGGGCCGGACGTCTGAGCGAAGTAATTGGTAAAGCTACGCTGGATCAAGACCGTTTTCTTCGCACCTGGGGCTTCTACCGTGCTGCCGAGCAGTCCTATGCTGGATTGGAACCCTATGCCAGGGCCGCCGTAGATGCATACCTTGCGGGTATCAACGCCTACCTTGCCACCAACCCGGCCTTGCCGATCGAGTTTCGCCTGCTGGGCTTTAGGCCCGAGCCCTGGAAGCCTGCCGACGTGCTGGTCTGGGCCAAGATGATGTCTTACGACCTCTCGGGCAACTGGCGGGGGGAGTTGCAGCGCTTGCAGTGGGCCGCCAGGGGCATGAGCCCTGAGCGGATGTCCCAACTCAAACCGCCCTATCCATCCGATGCCCCAACCGTTTTGCAGGCCGAGGATATCCGCCAGCCCCAGCCTCCGAAACCCGATGGTGAGTCGGCCAGGGGTTTGCTGTCCCTGGCTTCCCAGATGCCCCAGAGCCTGCACCTGCCGGGGGAGACCATGGCTCGAGCTTCCAACAACTGGGTGATCGGGGGAAGCCGCACCGCCAGCGGCAAGCCTCTGTTGGCGAACGACCCGCACCTGGGGCTGGGAGCGCCCTCCATCTGGTATCTGGTGCATATGGAAGCCCCCACCTACAGGGCCATCGGTGCTAGTTTTCCAGGGCTTCCAGCGGTGGTCATTGGCCGCAATGAACGCATCGGCTGGGGGGTCACAACCGTAGGAGCCGATGTGCAAGACCTCTACCTCATGGAAGAGGTGGCAGGCGGCTATCTGTACCGAGGCCAGCTCGAGCCCTGGCGCACCCGTACCGAGGTCATCAAAGTTAAGGGAGAACCCGATGTGACCCTGAGGGTACGGGAAAGCCGCTATGGGCCCGTCATCAACGATGTGGTGAGCAACCCTGGTGCGCGGCCTCTATCGTTGCGCTGGACCAGCCTGGACTCCACCGACCGGACGATCGAAGCCTTCCTGGGCATCGGAAGGGCGCAAAACTGGGAGCAGTTCAAAGCAGCGCTAACCCTGTACGCAGCGCCAAGCCAGAATTTTATCTATGCAGATGTGGACGGCAACACTGGTTATATCGCTCCAGCCCGCTTTCCCATCCGCAGGCCGGGCCACTCGGGCCTGATGCCGGTGCCGGGCGATGGTAACTGGGACTGGCAGGGCTACCTGCCGCCAGATCAGTGGCCCCAGGTCTACAACCCCCAAGAAGGCTTTATCGTCACCGCCAACAACAAAGTCACCTCGCCCAACTTCCCGCATACCATTTCACTCGAGTGGGAAGAGCCTTACCGTGCCCAGCGTATCCGCGAGTTGATCCTGGCTAAAGACCAGTTGTCTGTCGAAGACATGGTTGCAATGCAGCAGGACATTACCAGCCTGTTGTTTCGTGAGTTCAAGCCAGTGCTCGAGGTACTCAATCCACTCTCGGAAAACGCCCGCCAGTGGAAGACCCGCTTGCTGGCCTGGGATGGGGTAATGCGGGCGGAGCAGGTGGAGCCTTCGGTGTTTCAGGCCTGGTACACCGAGATGACCCGCCTGCCCAGCAAGGAAGTAGGGCAGGAATTCTGGGAACAGCCCCGCTACTTGCTGACGGCCATGCGCCAGGGCGACCCGGCCTGCCGGACTGCCGAGACCCAGACCTGTCTGGATTTTGCTGCGCTGGCACTGGATAGGGCGCTGGATCGCTTTAACGCCAGCCCTCCACGCTGGGGCGACATTCATAAAGCCACCTTTCCCCATGCCATCCTGACCAACGTCTTCCCACTCAACCGGATCGCGGATCGGGCCGTGCCCCACGGCGGCGACCGGTACACCCTCAACCGGGCTTCCTACAACCCCAGCACCTTCCGCATGACCGTGGGCAGTAGCTACCGCCACATCCTGGATTTTTCCGACCTGGAGAACTCCCGCTTTATTCATCCACTGGGTCAGTCTGGTTCGCCACTCTCCAGCGACTACGACAGCCTCTTGCAGAAATGGGCCAGTGGCCGGTATCTGCCCATGCGGATGGAGGAGACTGGCTTCCGAACGCGGCAAACCCTCGAGCCGCGACCGTAAAAACCAGGTACTTCTGGAGTTCGGCCCGCACGCGACTTCTGTGCTTGTGACCATACCGACTGGCAGGTTGGCCCGGCAGGTTTGACCCCTGCAGGATGGTTCCGCTTAGACCTCATCCAGGTTGCCCAGAAAGCGGGATGCGCGGTGGGGTGCTACTTGACAAGTGCCGGAGAGTGACTTATAACTTTCATAGCAATCGCAATTTATGTGAAAACTTTTTCCATCGGTGTATGCCTACCCCCAAGCCCCCACCCCAGCTCGAAATCCCCGCCCTGAAGCGGATTCAGGCCATTCGGGCCGACGTCGGTGAAAGCTCTTCGCGGCTGATTGACTACATCGTGTGCAATCCGAAAACGGTGCTCAGCCAGTCCATCACCGAGCTGGCCGAGGCGGCGGCCTCGAGCGAGCCCACGGCGGTGCGCCTGTTCCGGCGGGCCGGTTTTCGCAGTTTCCAGGACTTTAAGATTCGCCTTGCGCAGAGCCTGGTTCCCGGCGTGAGCAGCCTCAACCCCGAGATTGCTCCGAGCGACACCGCTTTGCAGGTACTGGAAAAGGTGTTTGCGACTTCGCAAATTACCCTGAAAGAGACCCTCGCGCACATGGACGAGGAGGTACTCGAGCAGGCCGTACAGAGGCTGCTGAGCGCCCGAAAAATCGAGGTGGTGGGCTGTGGGGTCAGTGGCATTGTAGCCCTCGATACCGCGCACAAGTTCAGCCGACTGGGCCTGCTGGCCAGGAGCCATCACGACCCCCACTTCGCAGCGCAGGTGTGCGCTCTGACCGATCCCGACGATCTGGTGCTGGCGATTTCCCACACCGGCTCCACCCGCGACGTGCTGGATGCGGTGGAGCAGGCCAAAGACAACGGTGCCACCGTGATCGCCCTCACCGGACTCAGGCGCTCTCCGCTCACACAACTCGCCGACCTGACCCTGCGCACCTCGAGCCCCGAGTCGAGCTACCGCAGCGAGGCGATCGCTTCTCGAATTGCTCAACTGTGCATGGTGGACGCTTTATGTGTAACCCTGCACTTGAGGCTCGAGCCCCACTCGAGCGAGCGGCTGCGTAAAACCCGCGAAGCCCTCAAGGACAAACGCCTGTAAGGAGGAAGCGATGAAACGCAAGTTGGTTTTAGGCATAGCAGCCCTGATGGTGGGCAGTCTGGGTCTGGCCCAGAACTTTAACTGGGAGCAAGCCAGGGGAAGCCAGATTCGAGTGCTGCTCAACCAGCACCCCTGGACCACCGCCATCACCCCATTTTTGCCGGAGTTCGAGCGGCTCAGTGGGGTAAAAGTGGTGGTAGAAACCTTCCCCGAAGCGCAGTTTCGCAACAAGGTACTGGTGGAGCTGGCCTCCGGCACCGGCGCGCTGGATGCTTTTATGCTGACCCCCAACCAGGAGGGCAACCTTTACCTCCGGTCGGGCTGGCTCGAGCCGCTCTCCAGCTACGTTGGCAACCCGGCCCTCACCGCACCTGGGTTTGACCAGGCCGACTTCTTCCCCGCTTCCATCCGGGCCGCCAGCATCGGGGGTAGTCTGGTGGGTTTGCCTATTCAGCAAGAGACCACCATGCTCTTTTACCGCAAAGACCTGTTCCAGAAATACAACATCCCCGTACCCAGAACCTTTGCCGAGCTGGAAGCTGCCGCCAAAGCCCTGCACAACAAGGACGGGGTTGCAGGCATCGGGCTGCGCGGGCGTGGCGCAGCGGCTACCAGCCAGCTGGCTCCCTATCTGTTTGGGCACGGCGGCGACTGGCTCTCCGCCAACCGCCGCAGCCGCTTCTTTGATGCCGAGTGGGTCAACGCCCTGACCTTCTACTCGGGCCTGTTGCGCAACTACGGCCCCGCCGGTTCGACCACCATGAGCTGGCCCGAAATCACCAGCCTGTTTGCCCAGGGCAAGCTGGCCATGTTCACCGACGGCTCGCTTTTCAAGAGCATCCTCGACGACCCCAGAACCTCGACCGTTGCTGACAAAGTGGGCTACGCGGCCTTCCCGGCAGGCCCTACCGGCAGGCGCACCCCGGTAGCCATCACCTGGGCGCTTTCGATGTCCAAAGCATCCAAAAACAAGGTTGCCACCTGGCTGTTCATGCAGTGGGCCACCAACAAACAAAACCAGCTGCGGGTGCTGCTGGCCGACGTACCGGCTTCGCGCAGGAGTGCCTGGAACAGCGCGGAGTACAAGGCCAGGGACAAGACCCCCGAGTGGAGTGCGATTAACTTAGAGCAGCTCGAGTACGCCAACCCGGTCTGGAACCCGCCGGTGGTCGCGGTGGGCGAGGTGCGTGACATTCTGGGCCGCGCCATCGTTACCGCCATCAACGGTGGCAACGTGCGCGATGCTCTGACCCGTGCTGCGACCCAGACCAATACCGTCCTTGACAGAGAGCGCTAGGCCCCAACTCTCCCTGCCCAGCCGCGTGGTTGGGCAGGGACTCCGAACCCTATGACCCAGACCTCTTCTCAGGCCAGGCCCGAACGCCGCTCGAGGTTTATAGACAAAAACCTGTGGTGGCTGATGCCAGGGCCAGCGGTGTTGCTGCTGTTTGTGCTGACCATCCTGCCGCTGATTTTTAATCTCGTTCTCTCCACCCAGGATCGCTTCGTCTCCGCCGCGCAACCCTCGAGCTTTGTGGGCCTGGGCAACTACCTCGATATCCTGAAGGACGAACGCTTCTGGAATTCGGTCTGGCAGATGACCAAGTTTACCCTGATCGCGGTACCCGCCCAACTGGTGCTGGGGCTGCTGATCGCGCTGTTGCTCAACCGCCAGGTGCCTGCCCAGGGCCTGGTGCGGGCCCTGATTTTGCTGCCCATGATTTCTACGCCGGTGGCCATCGCCCTGATCTGGGCCTTGATGTTTAACCCCCAGCTGGGGGTGCTGAACTACTTTTTGGAAACCCTGGGTCTGGAGCGCTCACTCTGGGTGGCCGACGAACGCCTGGCGATTCCAGCGCTGGCCCTGGTAGACATCTGGCAGTGGACACCGCTGGTGGCCATCATCCTGCTGGCGGGTTTGCAAACCATGCCCGAAGAACCCTTCGAGGCCGCCCGCATTGACGGGGCTTCGCCGTGGCAGTTGTTCTGGCGTATTACCTGGCCCTTGTTGCAGCCCACCCTGTTCGCTGCGCTCACCCTGCGCATGATTGATGCGCTCAAGACCTTTGACATCATCGAGGTGATCACCCAGGGCGGCCCTGGCATTGCCTCCGAAACCCTCAACGTTTATGCCTTCCGCGCCGGCTTTGAGTTCTTCCGGGTGGGCTATGCGGCCTCCCTGCTGACCATGTTGTTGTTGCTGGTCACCGCCATCGCGGTGGGGGTCAACCTGCTGAGGAGGACGCGATGACCTTCTTGCGCACCAGAGCCGGGCGCGACCGCCTGAACAACTGGGTGCTTAACACCCTGCTGCTGCTGGTGCTGGTGGTGCTGCTGTTTCCCTTCGTGTGGATGATTCTGACCAGCCTGCGCGATCAGGTGCAAAACACCTCGGCAATCCCGGTCTGGTGGTTCTGGCCCACCCTGCAAAACTACCGCGATGTGATCGTGGGCAACAACTTTTTGTTTTTCACCTTCAACTCTCTGGTGATTGCGGCAGCCGCGACGGGGCTGGGCCTCCTCTTTGGTTTGCCCGCCGCCTACGCGATTGCGCGGTTTAAGCTGCGCGGCCTGGCGGCCTGGATTCTGGTCTCGCGCATCATCCCCTACATCACCTTTTTGCTGCCGTGGTTTTTGGTCTTTAGCAGCCTCAGACTCATTGACACCTATCTGGCCTTGATCGTGACCCACCTGATCATCACGTTGCCGATGATTATCTGGGTAATGATCGCATTTTTTGAAGACATCCCCATAGACCTCGAGGAAGCCGCGATGGTGGACGGCATGACCCGCTTCGGCACCTTTTTGCGCATCGTGATTCCGCTGGTGATGCCGGGGGTGGTGACGGCCTCGATTCTGGCCTTTATCTACTCGTGGAACCAGTTTCTGTTCTCCCTGATTCTGGCTGGCCCCAACACCAAAACCGTGCCGGTGGCGGTGTTTAATTTCATCTCCTACGGCTCGATTAACTTTGGCGGCATTGCTGCTGCGGCGGTGCTGATCACGCTGCCGGTGGTGATCCTTTCGCTGATCGTGCAGCGCCACATTGTGCGCGGCCTGACCAGCGGCGGGGTAAAGGGATGAGCACGGAAACGGGGGTGCTGGCCCTGGACATCGGCTCGAGCCGTGCCGGCCATTTTTCCGAACCAGCACCTCCCCAGCAACCCCTTATGAAAGAGGCCCCATGTTAGCCCTTCGCAAGCTCGAGCTTGGCACACCCCTGCTGGCCCTCGAGGACATCCCCCCGCCGCAGGCTGGCCCGGCCGAAGTCCTGATCGAGGTGGCCTATGCCGGCATTTGCGGAACCGACCTGCACATCCAGCTCGACGAGCTCCCCTCCGAGCCCCCCGTCACCCTCGGCCACGAGATCGCCGGTCGAATTGCCGCTTTGGGCGAGGGCGTGGAAGGCTGGCAGATCGGCGAACCGGCCACCAGCGAGACCTATTTCTACACCTGCCAGCGCTGCATGTACTGTCGTGACGGTGCGCCCAATTTGTGCCCACGGCGGCGCTCGATTGGCTCGCGCGAGAACGGCGGTTTTGCCCGCTTCCTGCGCGTACCCGCCCGCAACCTGCACCGCCTGCCACCGCAGTTGAGTTTGCAGGCTGCCACCTTTACCGAACCGCTGGCCTGCGTGGTGCACGCTTTGCTGGAACAAACCAGCCTGGCCCTGGGCGAGTACTGCATCGTGAGCGGCCCTGGCCCCATTGGCCTGCTGTGCGCGCAGGTGGCGCGGGCCTCGGGTTGCAAGGTCACGGTGCTGGGAACCGCTGCCGATGTCAAGCGCCTGGCGGTGGCTGGCGCCCTGGGTTTTGCCACCCACAGCGTGGATGAACCCAGCCTCGAGGAAACGTTGCTGCAACAGACCGCTGGCCGGGGGGCCGACGCGGTTATCGAGTGTGCCGGGGCCGAAGCCAGCGCCGCACTGGCGCTAAAACTGGTGCGCCCTCGAGGCAAATACATTCAGGTCGGGCTGTTTGGGCGTAGCATCGCCTGGAACGCCGATCTGGCCTGCCTCAAAGAGCTCCACATTACGGGCTCCAATGCCACCGTACCCAGCGCCTGGCCCAAAGCCATCGCGCTGCTGGCCTCGGGCGCCGTGCAGACCGAACCGCTGGTGTCGGAGGTGGTTCCGCTTTCCGAGTGGGAACGGGCCTTTGCCCGGCTACGGCAAAAAGACGCCCTCAAAATTTTGCTGCAACCCGAATAGCACACCGCAAATCAGGCAAAGACACCCTGCGCAAGGGTTCGGTTCGGAATTGGGCACGCCCCACACGATGGGTGTTACCGTCCCTGTTGGCAGCCGAACTTGCTTGCCAGACGAATAGGAGAGCGCATGAATGTTGGTTTTGTTGGACTTGGAAAGATGGGTGGCAACATGGCCCGCCGCTTGCTGCGGGCTGGCTTTAAGGTAGCAGGCTACGACCCCAACCCCAGCGCTTCCCAAACCCTGGCTGCCGGGGGCTTGCGGGCGGTGGCCTCGCTGGAATTCCTGGTGTACGGACTCCCCGTCCCTCGCACGGTCTGGCTAATGGTGCCTGCGGGCGAAATCACCGAGAAGACCATCGCCCATCTAGCCAACCTCCTCTCTGCCGCCGACTTAATCGTGGATGGGGGCAACGCTCACTACAAGGACTCCCAGCGCCGCGCCCTGCTGCTCGCCGAGCGGGGCATCGGGTTTGCTGATATAGGGGTTTCGGGCGGGGTGTGGGGCTTCGACAACGGTTATGGGCTGATGATGGGCGCCAGGCCAGAAGCGGCCCAGCAGCTTACGCCCATCCTGCAGGCCCTGGCCCCCACCCCCGGTACTGGCTGGGTGCATGCGGGGCCGGTGGGGGCCGGACACTTCGCCAAGATGGTGCACAACGGCATTGAGTACGGCATGATGCAGGCTTTGGCCGAGGGTTTGAACCTGCTGCGCAAAAAGAAGGAGTTTGGCTTTGACCTGGCCGGCCTCGCTGAAGCCTGGCGGCATGGCACCGTTATTCGCAGCTGGCTATTAGACCTTACGGCGGAATACCTGACTACCGACCAGAACCTCGAGGGCATTGCGCCGGTGGTAGCGGACTCCGGTGAGGGACGCTGGATGGTGGGGGAAGCGGTTGAACTGGGCGTGCCCATTCCGGTCATCACCCAGGCGCTGTACGCCCGTTTCGAGAGCCAGGATCAGGAGGCCTACGACCATCGTCTGCTGGCAGTGATGCGGAAGATGTTCGGTGGGCACTCGGTTACGGCAGCCGAGTAGTTACGAACCTGCCTTCCGCCACCCCATTTTGCGTCGCAAGGCATCCAAGGGCCCTCCCTCGTATATTGCGACGAAAACCAGAAAGCTGGCTACCCTGCCCGCCTCGAGGGGTTATGAGCATCCTGGCAACATTCGCAATAACAAGGCGAATACCGGATTCAAAAAGATGATCCTCCAACCCGGAGACCCAAAGGCATCTATTTGAATCCTGGAGCACCCCCCACCCGGACGGTCGGCGAAAAAAGCGTCTCCCTTCGGTCGGGTTCCGAATCGGGTATAAGGCGGTTCAGTTGGTCACCCGAGATCGGCCCGAATTGCCACAAATTCAGTCATTCTACTTGACAATACTACACTCAAGTTTCATACTAAACAAATATGAATCTGGAACGCTGGACCGAACAAGCCCGTCAGGCCAATGCCCAGACGCTGGCCCGGTAGACCTCGAGGCCATGCCAAGAAGGCTTCCAGAGGCTCGAGGCGTTGATAACAATACATTATGTATGTACAATGGAACGTGCGCTTGGAGTGGGATGAAGCAAAACGTCTTACGAACTTAGCGAAGCACGGCCTGGACTTTGTGGACGCCGAGAAGGTGTTTGAGGGCGAGACGGTGGAGGTCGAGGACACCCGCGAAGACTACGGCGAGGATCGCTTTCTGACGTTCGGGCTGCTGGGCGACGAGGTGGTGGTGATCGCAAACGTCTTGAGAGGCGATGCAATCCGGATCATCTCGATGCGAAAGGGGCTGAAGCATGAACAAGAGTTCTACTTTGAAAGCATCTGGCACTGACTGGAAGCGGTTGAAAGACATGAAGGACGAGGACATTGACACCTCGGACATCCCCCCCGTCACGCCTGAGATGTTCGCTCGAGCAATTGTCAAGAAGGGGGGCGTGTTTGTTCGGCGGGTGAAGCAGCCCGTGACTCTGCGCGTCGAGGCGGACGTGCTCGAGTGGTTCAAGGCACGCGGCAAGGGCTACCAGACCGAGATGAACGCGGTACTCGAGGCCTACGTGAAAGCCCACAAGGAGGCCGAGAAGTAGGGCTCGAGGGCATTGGGCTTAAGCCTTGACCGCGCCTTTCTGTTCAGCCACAACTGAAGCTATAATTTCCCCTTCTGCTCTAGACATAATAGCTCATATTTCGCACACATTCAAGCTCATTCTACTTGACATTATCAGGCTCAAGTTTCATACTAAACAAATATGAATCTGGAACGCTGGACCGAACAAGCCCGTCAGGCCATTGCCCAGACCCAGACGCTGGCCAGGGAGAACTCGAATCAGCAGATGGACGTGGGGCACCTGGCTTCGGTGCTGTTCCGCGACGCCTCGGCTTTGCCCGCGCAACTCCTCTCGCGGGCGGGGCAGAGTCTGCAAGCGGTGCAGCAGGCTGCCAGCCGCGACCTGGGGAGTTATCCCAGGGTCTCGGGGGCAGAAGGGGGGCAGTACCTCTCGAGCAAGCTCAATAATATCCTCGAGCGCGCCGAGAAACTGGCCGCCGAGTTTAAAGATAAATTTGTGGCGATAGACACCCTCACCGTGGCGCTGGCCGAGACCGGCTACGGCGGGCTGAACGCAAACGCCATCAAGTCGGCGGTGCTGGAATTGCGAGGGGGGAAGAAAGTGGACAGCGAACACGCGGAGGGCACCTATCAGGCTTTAGAGCAGTACGGCATAGACCTTACCCGGCTGGCCGAGGAGGGCAGGCTCGACCCGGTGATCGGGCGCGATGAGGAGATTCGCCGGGCCATCCAGATTCTGTTGCGCCGTACCAAGAACAACCCGGTGCTGATTGGCGAGCCTGGGGTGGGCAAGACCGCCATTGCCGAGGGGCTGGCCCAGCGCATCGTTAAGGGTGACGTGCCCGAGGGGCTCAAGGGCAAGCGGATCGTGAGCCTTCAGATGGGCTCGCTGCTGGCGGGGGCCAAGTACCGGGGCGAGTTCGAGGAGCGGCTCAAGGCGGTGATGCAGGAGACCATCCAGAGCGCGGGCCAGATAATTTTGTTCATTGACGAGCTGCATACCGTGGTGGGGGCAGGCAAAGCCGAGGGCGCGGTGGACGCAGGCAACATGCTCAAGCCCGCGCTGGCACGGGGCGAGCTGCACATGATTGGCGCGACCACCCTGGACGAGTACCGCCAGATCGAGAAGGACGCGGCCCTCGAGCGCCGTTTCCAACCAGTGTTTGTAGATGAGCCGAGCCTCGAGGACACCGTCTCGATTCTGCGCGGCATTAAGGAGAAGTACGAGGTGCACCACGGGGTGCGTATCTCCGACCCCGCCCTGATTGCCGCCGCCCAGCTCTCGCACCGCTACATCGCCGACCGGCAACTGCCCGACAAGGCCATTGACCTCGTGGACGAGGCCGCGGCCCGGCTGCGGATGGCCCTCGAGTCCTCCCCCGAGACCATTGACACCCTGAACCGTAAGAAGCTCCAGCTCGAGATCGAGCGCGAGGCCCTCAAGAAAGAAACCGACGCCGAGTCGAGGTTCCGGCTGGGGGATCTGGAAAAAGAAATTGCCGAGTTAACCGAGCAGATCGGCGTCCAGAAAGCCGAGTGGGAGGCCGAGCGCGAGGTGATGCAGAGGCTCCGGGCGGCCCAGCACAAGCTCGACGAGACCCGCACCCAGATCGAGCAGGCCGAGCGGGCCTACGACCTGAACAAAGCGGCTGAACTGCGCTACGGGCAGTTGCCCCGGCTCGAGCAGGAGGTCAACGAACTCTCCGACCGGATGGTGAGCGCAAAGTTTGTCCGCCCCATGGTGGCCGAAGAAGACATCGCGGGCATCGTCTCGCGCTGGACCGGCATTCCCGTGTCCAAGCTAGTGGAGGGCGAGCGGGAGAAGCTACTCCGCCTGGAGGATGAACTTCACGCTCGAGTGATTGGGCAGGACGAGGCCATCGTGGCAGTCGCGGACGCGATTCGCCGCGCCAGGGCGGGCCTCAAAGACCCCAGCCGGCCCATCGGCTCCTTCCTCTTCCTGGGGCCGACCGGCGTCGGCAAGACCGAGCTGGCCAAGACCCTGGCGGCCAGCCTCTTCGACAGCGAAGAGAATATGGTGCGCATTGACATGTCGGAGTACCAGGAGAAGCACACCGTGGCCCGACTCATTGGCGCACCTCCGGGCTATGTGGGCTACGAGGAAGGCGGTCAGCTGACTGAGGCGGTGCGCCGCCGCCCCTACGCGGTGATCCTTTTCGACGAGATCGAAAAAGCCCACCCCGACGTCTTCAACACCCTGCTGCAGGTGCTGGACGATGGCCGCCTGACCGACGGCCAGGGCCGCACGGTGGACTTCCGCAACGCCGCCATCATCCTCACCTCCAACATCGGCTCGCAGCTCATCTTCGAGGGCATCCAGGCCGGCCAGAGCTACGAGACCATTCGGGATCGGGTGTTCGGCATCCTGCAACAGAATTTCCGACCGGAGTTTTTGAACCGGCTCGACGAGATGGTGGTCTTCCGCCCACTGGCCCGCGAGCAGATCGCGGCGATTGTGGAGATTCAGCTCGGCGCGGTGCGCAGGCGGCTGGCCGAGCGGAGGATTGTGCTCGAGATGTCCCCCGAGGCCCTGCAGTTTATTGCCGAACGCGGTTACGACCCGGTGTACGGGGCCCGGCCCCTCAAGCGGGTGATTCAAAAGGAGGTCGAGACCCCTCTATCCCGCAAGATACTGGCTGGCGAGGTTGCCGAGGGTGCCACCGTCTACGCCACCCCTGGCCCGCTGGGCCTGGAATTCGAGACGCGCAAGGCCGCGGTAGCGTAAGGGGCTGAAAGCGGAAGGCTACACAAAGATTTCGCTTTCGGCTTTCAGCCTTAGGCTTTCGGCAATTACCGAAGGGAGTCCCCATGAACAACATCGCCACCTGCACCCATTGCGGCACCAAGAACCGGCTGGGCAGACCGCCAGCAGGTCAGGTGCCGGTCTGTGGGGCCTGCAAAAAGCCCCTGCCCTGGCTGGTCAACGCCAGCGAGGGACTGACC
>NZ_CALMCQ010000199.1 GCF_937863175.1 uncultured Meiothermus sp.
GTCGAACTGTTGATTGCCATGGGGATTCTGGCCGGAATCCTGGCCCTGGTTGCAGTTTATTTTGGCGACCAGCGCGACCTGACCCTGCGCACCCAGAGCCGCAGTGAGGTGCAGGATCGGGTGCGGATGGTGATGCAGATGGTCACGCAGGATTTGCAGATGGTGGGCTCGAGGGGGTTTCTGGACTCCAGCGGCAATCTGGTCACCACGGTCTCGAGCGGATGCAGTGGGGCCAACTGCCTGACCTCTACCGATGAAGGCGTCCAGGACGGCTTCACTGTGCAGTATGTGACCAACCTTCGCGCGAGTACGGCCCAGCCCTGTCGTGGGGTTAGTTACGCCTTTAGCAGCAATACCCTGCAACGTTCCGATGTGCCCTGCGGAGGTGCGGTTTCTCTGGTAGACCTGGCCCCAGACATCCTGGCAATGGACATTCTGTACCAGTGCAGCAACAACACCACCGCCAACACTAGCGCGGGCTGTCCTGCTGGCAGCTTTCCCCGCAGTGCGAGGGTGACAGTTATCGGACAGTCTACTTCTACCCTCAGCAACATCGCTTCCACCAGCCACACCACCTCGAGTGGAAGCACCGTCAACTGTCCGTCAGGGCGTATCTGCCTGGCCCTTACCCAGGAAGTTCTGATGCCCAACCTCAAGAACTGAGGCAGGAGGAAGTATGCGCCAGAAGTCTGGAATCGCCATCGTAGCCACCCTGGTCATTTTGGTTCTGGTGGGCTTGCTGGTGTTTGGCACCTTCTACACCACCCAAATTGAGCAGTTCGTGACCCGCAACGACTCCACCTCCACCCAGGCCAACTACATTGCCCAGGCCGGGCTGCAAAAGTACAAGACAGCCCTGTTTCAAAACTTCCGTTGGGCCTTAGGCCAACCAGCAGCAAATGCGAGTGCCTGCGAGAACCCACTATATTCTGGCATTGACTGGGACCGAAACGGCCCCGGTTCCATGCAAACTTTTGACGGTCAGGGCCGTATGGTGTTTACCGATAACATCGCAGGTGGTCAGGCCACTATCACCATCCGGCGCGATGCCAACGACCGAAACTACATGACCATCACCTCGGTGGGCCGGTTTGCCGGAGCCCAATCGAGCGTGCGGGCGGTGTTTAACCTGGCAAATGCCGGTTTGTTGCGCTATGCCATAGTCGCGGGTTCTGGTTCGGGGCAGCGTTCAATTAATGGCAGTGCAAATATTCGTGGTGGAGTCTTTATTGAAGGTGACCAGACCGATCCCACCCGTCGTGTATTTGTCGGTAGTGGCAATATGCAGGTGGGGAATACATATGACTTGACCGGCAATAGTTTGCTGAGTACCCGCGTAACTCCGGCTCGGGCTAACAATCTGTGCTCATCCTTCCGGGTTCGCTGGGGAACTATTGGGATTGGTGGTAGTGCGGGACTTGGCTCGGCCAATACGCAGCAGAACCCCAACAATAATCTTGTAGATATCAAAATTGGCGATCCAAGCCTGGTTCCTTCTAACCCCAACTTGGCTTTGGCTTATACAACCAGCGGTAACCCTCAGCTCATCACCAATCAAACCTGCAGCCCATTTTGCTCCCAGTTTGTGGGGCGCTATGACATCTCGGATGCTGAATCTCCTCGCTTCCCGCGTCTTGATGGCCCCGGTATTTGCGGTGCCAATCAAACTTGGCGGCAGTGTATTATTGCCGATGCTCGTAATGTTGTGTTCAGCCGTGGTAGTCCTTTGCCCACACTGCCAGCAGGTGCAAGTTGGAGCAATGCTACAAGTTGCAGCGCTATCTTGAATCAAACTACCATTAGCCTGGATGCCACTACAATTGATTGCCGCTTTAACCTGAATGGTAGGGCTGCCGGAGGCTTCTACTATTCACCCAACGGGACAGATGGATTACTCGAGGTATATGGTTCGGTAGCAATGCGAGGTTTTAACCTACAGACGATTCGTGGCAACAATCAGGCTCGGAATATTCTTTATCGAGCCTACGGTTATGACCAGAATGGACGTGCTGCCACTATTCTATTACAGTCCTTCACAAGTGGTCAGAACCGTGGTGGTGTATTGACACTTAATGGTGATGTGCTTCCAGATGGAACAGCTCCTTTCCCACAACAAGCGCTTGCGCTAATGGCAGAGGGAAATACAGCAGATGTTTCTGTTGATTATGCTCGCCAAGGTATGACTGTAGCAGCCATGATTTATTCAGGTAGGCGATTTGTACTGTCGGGTTCACAAGCCACCCTGGCTGGCATGGTTCTGGCGGATTCTTTTTGTACAAATAGCAATTGCAACGGTGGAGGCAGTGCGGATATCTACTACATTGACCCAGGAATCAATCTGCCTGGTGCGCTGGCAGCGATTCCTGGAACTCGGATTGCAGTGTTCCAGATTCTCTCCTACGAGCGCTTCTAAACCTCTTGCCTCATCAGCTCTACCGGGGTCTTGTATTCTCGGCAGACTTCGGTACACTTTCAGGCGGAGCATGGCAGGGCCCGCAAGCCCCTGCGATATTCTGGCGTTCGGCAAGTGCATTGCACCCTGTGCTTGCACCCAAGCCCAAGGGGGGAGCCACCTTCGCCCACCCCGCGAGAACGAGGCGAGTCGTCTGGCGCGACTCGGGCAAGGCCGTAACCTGGAGGAAGACATGTCTCGGGGAGAAATTTCGAGGTTTATCAAGCACCATTTCCGCCACTTCAACGCTGCTGCGCTGGTGGATGCCGCTGATGCCTATACCGCCCACCTGGATCAGGGCGGGGTAATGATGGTCACGCTGGCTGGGGCCATGAGCACCGCCGAGCTGGGCCTCTCGCTGGCTGAGATGATCCGCCAGGGCAAGGTGCAGGCCATTAGCTGCACCGGGGCCAACCTCGAGGAAGACCTGTTCAACCTGGTGGCCCATCACCACTACGAGCGCGTCCCAAACTGGCGCGAGCTAACACCCCAGGACGAACAACGGTTGCTGGAAAAGCACATGAACCGCGTGACCGATACCTGCATTCCCGAGATGGAGGCCATGCGCCGTCTGGAAGGGGCTTTGCTCGAGGAGTGGGAGGCCGCCGACGCGGCAGGGGAACGCTACTTTCCGCACGAGTTTTTGTACCGGATCATTCGCTCGGGGAGGCTCGAGCAGTTCTACCAGATTGACCCCAGGGATAGCTGGGTGGTTGCGGCTGCCGAGAAAAACCTGCCAATGGTGGTGCCGGGCTGGGAAGACTCCACCACCGGTAACATGTACGCGGGCCACTGCCTGAATGGACACATCCAAAATGTACACACGGTGCGGACGGGTATCGAGTACATGATGATGCTGGCCAACTGGTATATCGAGACCAGCGCCAGGCAGTCCACTGGCCTCTTTCAGATTGGCGGGGGCATTGCTGGCGACTTTCCCATCTGCGTAGTGCCGATGCTGCACCAGGACATGCAGCGCCCCGATGTTCCGGTCTGGGGCTACTTCTGCCAGATCTCCGACTCCACCACCAGCTACGGCTCCTACTCGGGAGCGGTGCCCAACGAGAAAATCACCTGGGGCAAGCTGGGTGTAGAGACCCCCAAATTCATGATCGAGTCGGATGCCTCGATTGTGGCCCCGCTGATGTTCGCCCTGATTCTGGGCCAGTGAAGCCTGACCCCCGCCCAGGCAAGAGGAGCACTGTTGTCACAGCCTGTGCTGATCTTCGACCCCCTTTCCGGCAAGTTTGCCGAGATCAAACAACGGCACATTTGCCGGGAGACGCATACTTCGGCCTCGAGGGTTGCAATAAGGGCCGGTAGCCGTGCAATCTATAGCTGATGACCATAGATCTCAATGCCGATGCTGGCGAATCTTTCGGACACTGGCAACTTGGCAACGACGCAGAACTATTTCCCCTGATTAGTTCGGTCAATGTGGCCTGTGGTTTTCATGCTGGCGATCCGCTGACCCTTCGGCGCACCCTCGAGCTCGCCAAACAAGCCGGCATTGCTGTCGGCGCTCACCCCGGCTTCCCCGACCTGGTGGGGTTTGGGCGGCGGGAGCTGGCCGCCACGCCCGATGAGATTTATGCCGATGTGCTCTACCAGGTCGGCGCACTGAGCGCCTTCTTGAAGGTAGCGGGCCTGTCGCTGCACCACCTCAAAGCCCACGGGGCCCTGTACAACCGGGCTGCCCGAGACTCCGAAACCGCCCTGGCAATTGCCCAGGCCGCGAAAGATTTTGACCCCAGCCTGCCGCTGGTGGTCTTGCCCAGTTCGCCCCTCGAGGTCGAGGCGCAGAGGCTGGGAGTGCGGGTAATCGTTGAAGCCTTCCCGGAGCGGGGGTATAGCCACGATGGCCGGCTGGCCCCCAGAGGCTCGGGGGGAGCCTGGATTCATAGCCCTGTGGAAGCTGCACGACGGGCGGTTCAGATGCTGGTGAAAGGCCAGATAGAAACCGTGGATGGCCGAGCCATTCCGATACGCGCCCAGACCCTGTGTATTCATGGCGACAACCCCCAGGCCGTCGGGATTGCCAGAGCCATACGGGAGGCTTTGCTGGCCGAGGGCATCACCATCCAGACCTACTGAACAGCCACATTTTGTCCCAGGCCCTACACCCATGACCCTGACTGGTTTTTACCTGCGCTTTGCCGATGTGCTCGATTGGTCGGCCAATACGCGGCTGCTGGCCCTGGCGCGGGCTCTGCTCTCCGACCTGCTGGCGGGTGTTACGGATATTGTTCCAGGGTATGTGAACCTGTACCTCGAGTTCGACTCCGAGCGGGTTTCCAGGGCAAAAGTGGAGCGCTGGCTTCGGCGACATATGCAGGAACTCCCCGAGCGAAGAGAGGGAAAACAGGTCGAAATTCCGGTGCGCTACGACGGGCCAGACCTGCCCTGGGTGGCAGCGCAGACCGGTTTGACCGTGGAGGATGTGATCCGGCTACACAGTCTGCAACAGTACCGGGTCTTTGCAACCGGCTTTACACCAGGGTTCCCCTTTTTGGGGCCGCTCGACGTGCGCTTAGGCCTTCCGCGTCGCACCAGCCCACGCTCCAGCGTGCCGGCCCACTCGGTGGCGATTGCGGGTGGCCAGAGTGGGATTTATCCGCTGCCCTCCCCAGGCGGGTGGCACCTGATCGGAACCGCGCTGACCCCGGTCTACAACCCCCACCGAGACCCCCCGATTTTGCTCGAAGCCGGGGATGGGGTGCGTTTTGTGCCCTCGTGTGGGGAGACCCCAGCCGTGCCCACCGAACGCTCCCTTCTTCCCTCCGAGCCGCGTTCTCCGGTCTTGCGGGTGGAGCAGCCGGGCTTGTTGGATCTGGTGATGGATCGTGGCCGGCGGATGACCGGGCGTTTTGGGCTGGCGGCTTCGGGGGTGCTGGATCAGCGCTCGGCAGGTTTTGCCAACAGGCTGGTGGGCAATCCAGCCCGTGCACCCCTGCTAGAACTCACCTTGAACGGCCCTATCTTGAGTGTGCTTTCGTCGGTGGTGGCGGCCTTTGCAGGCTACGGCATGTCTCCGCAGGTTAATGGTCAGCCGGTCACGGGGGCACAGGCTTTTGCTTTGCGAAAAGGGGATGTGCTGAGCTTCAAGCCTACCCGGGAGGGCGTACGGGGTTACCTGGCGCTGGCAGGTGGAATTGAAAGCGAGGTGTTTTGGGGCAGCGCCAGCACCGATGTCAATGGGCGGGTTGGGTGGGCTTTACAGGCCGGGGATGTGCTGGGCCTGGAAGAACCCAGGATGGCTCGAGCGGGACTCGGTTTTGCCCAACAGGTGCCTTCGTTGAAGCGAATTCGGCTGTTAGCTGGGCCACAATACAGCCTGGAGGCCATGCGGGCCCTGTGTGCGGCTCCTTTTGAACTCGTATCGGGGGATCGGATGGGACTGAGATTGTCGGGTCCGGAAGTACCAGGAGGCGAACTGATCAGCGAGGCTACGCCGCTGGGTGCTGTTCAGATCACCACCCAGGGCCAGCCCATCGTGTTGCTGAGTGACCGGGGCCGCATCGGCGGTTACGCCAAACCTGCACAAGTCCATCCAGCCGATCTGCCCTGGCTGGCTCAACTGCGCCCAGGGCAGAAGGTGTGGTTTATAGCCTCAGGTAGTGGGGTTGGAGTTGTCTCGTAGTGTGCGGAGGGTACCAGGGCTCCGGTAAGGTAGACTCCTACCCCACACAGGGAAGGGAGTTCATACGCCAACGAACGATGGGATGGGCGACGAATCCTCGAGCTACTCCCCCCGAGTGCCGACCCACAACAACTCCAGGGGTGATCAGGGCCGGTGCCATCTTTGAGGTGGAATCTATAGCGGTGGCCGCCGATGGGCGTGGCTATACCCTGCGGAGGCCTGCCAGTCCCAGACGGAGCAAAGCTGATCCCCAATACGGGATGCGGCATGATCAGCACCCTCCACTACCCCCCTTCTCTGGGCAGGTCGTGTCGCTGCTGGAAGAGTCGAAGGGGTTTCACATCTCCCAAAAGCGGCTGTGCATAAGCCCTGGTGTAAGGGGTTATTGTTCATAGAAAACAATGAAATGCAGCTCTTGAAGCATCTCTCATCCCTGGAACTTGGTATGTGCTTACAATAGCCCATATATTTGAATCAGTCCAAGTAACTTGGGCGACCTATCAGAGAATAGCTATTCGGTATCAGCCCATGTCGTCTTCCTCGCGCCGGAGATTGCTGATGGACACCCAGGTCAAACGCTATTTTCGCGCCCAGTTTCACCTCGAGGCCCCCCTCTCGCCGGGGC
>NZ_CALMCQ010000200.1 GCF_937863175.1 uncultured Meiothermus sp.
CGGCCGCGCCGCAGGTTCCAGCCCAGGTACAGCGCCCAGGCCAGGGCCAGCAGCGCCCCGGTGACCACCACCGGGCGGCCCTGGCGGGTGTTGTACCAGGCCTTGCCCTCCGAGTGCTCCTCGGCGTGGCTGTGGTCGTGGTCGAGGGCGGCGGCGTCCTTGCGCGGGTCGCCCTGCTTTTGGGGCCTGGTCTGGGGGGAGGAGGGCGACATCGCGGCCTCGGGCGGGGCGGCCCGGCCCGACAGCGGCCTGACCGCGTAGCCCAGCGGCTCGATGGAGCGCTTGAAGTCGGCCAGCCCGGTCTGGCGGGGGTCGTAGGCCACCTCGATCCTCTCGGCCATGTAGTTGAGCCTGTACTCGCTCACGCCGGGGATGCGGCAGACCGCGCCCTCCACGGTCTTGGCGCAGCTCGCGCAGTCCATGCCCTCGACCTTGAAGGTGTCGTGGGCGTGGGCCACTCTGATTCCGTCCACAGCTTTTGGAATGTGGTCGGCGGGGTCGCGGGCGGCCTCGAGGACGACCGCGCTGCCCTCGAGGCGGGCCGAGGTCACGCCGGGCAGGGCGGCCAGGGCCGACTGCAAGAGCGTGCGGCACTGGGGGCAGTCCTCGGCGCTGGGCAGCACCTGTCTGAGTGGGAGGGAGAAGGTCACGGGGCTCCTTAAGATAGAGCGGACTCAAATATATGAACGACCGCTCAAGTATCCACATTCTACCAATACCTGAACGATTGCTCAATAGTTACTGATACCGCGCTCGCAGTATCAGAACTCGGGAAGAGGCTGCCTCGGGACTGTGACGGCTCGGCTGGACAAACCCGAGACACTTGAGTACCCTTTCAACCAATGTCCTGGATGCTCTACGCCGCTTGGGCGCAATCGTTGGTGGCTACGGTGGGCAGCCTCTACTTCTCCGAGGTGATGCGGCTGCCGCCCTGCGCCCTGTGCTGGTATCAGCGCATCTTCATGTACCCGCTGGTGCTGATCTTGGCGGTGGGGATCGGCGGCAGCGACCCCCGCGTGCGCTGGTACGCCCTGCCGCTGGCTCTGATCGGGTTCGCCGTCGCGGCGTACCACAACCTGCTGTACTACGACGTCATCCCCGAGGGCTTCGGCACCTGCTCGCTGGGGGTGAGCTGCACCGTTCGGCAGGTCGAGCTGTTCGGCTTCGTCGGCATCCCCCAGATGAGCCTGACCGCCTTCACGGTGATCCTGGCCCTGCTCTTACTCTCGTTTAGAAAAGGAGTTACCCGTGCAAACCAACCCCAAGCCTAAGCAGAACCCCCTGCTCATCCTCGGTGTCGTCGGGGTGGTCGCGGTTCTCGCCACCCTGGCCGTCCTCAGCCTCGCCAGCCGCCCCGGCCCCGCCGCCAGCGGCGGGCCGCAACTGGTGCGCGAGGACAGCCCCCGCTACGGCAACCCCGGCGCAAAGGTGGTGCTGGTGGAGTTCCTCGACCCCGAGTGCGAGGCCTGCGCCGCCGTACACCCGCTGGTGGGCGAACTCAAGCGCAAGTACCGGGAGCAGATGCAGTTGGTGGTGCGCTACCTGCCGCTGCACGCCAACAGCGTGCTGGCCGCCAGCGCGATGGAGGCTGCGGGCGAGCAGGGCAAATACTGGGAGTACGCCGACCTGATCTACCGGGGCCAGCCCGACTGGGCACCCCCGCACGACGGCGGCCCCCCCAAGATCGCCCCGCGCGAGGCGTTCGTCCAGTACGCGGGCTTCCTCGGGCTGGACAGGGCCGCCTTCGAGCGCAGCCTCGACGACCCCAAGCACGCCCGCAAGGTCGAGCGGGATCGCCAGGACGCGCAGCGGGCCGGGGCCACCGGAACCCCCACCTTCTTCCTCAACGGCGACCGGCTGAGCGTCCGCAGCCGGGCCGACCTCGAGAGCGCCATCGCCCGAGCCGTCCAGGCCGCGCAGTAAGGCTAGCGATCCCCGTCGCCGTGGCCGTCCTCGTGGGGGTCGCGGTAGTCAACCTGGATGGTGCGTTTGAACCGGCCCACCACGATCTCGCGCTCGAACAGGTCTTCGCGGCCCGCCTCGAGCACCCCCTCCGCCGAGACGGCGGAGGTGAACTGGTCGCCCTTCCTGAGCGCGGTGCCGAAAAACTTCGGCGGGCGGCGGTCTTCGACGCTTCGCAGGGTCTCGAGCGCGGCCCGGCCCGCGCTGCGGTGAGCCTCGAGGGTCTGCCCCGAGACCCCGCCCTGAGGCCAGGGCCAGTAGCCGACCGAGAAAACCGGGCCGGGGGTGACTCACAAGGTGCAGGGTGGGGCGTGGCCCCTCCTCGCACTCCCCTGCGTAACCCGGCACAGCCCGACCCACCCTTGAATGTTCACTCAGATTTGACAAAATATTTAGGTGCGCCTAAACTCTAGCTGAGGCTTACCTATGCGCGAACACCTATCCCCCCAGGCGGAGGACTACGTGAAGGCCGTCTACCGGCTCTCGCACGAGGGCTCGGTCACCACCCTGGCCCTGGCCGAGGCCCTGAGCGTCTCGTCCCCCTCGGTGACGGGGATGCTCAAGAAGCTGAACGAGCTGGGGCTGGTGGCCTACACCCCCTACCGGGGCGTGGCCCTGACCGAATCCGGCGAGAAGGTGGCCCTCGAGCTGATCCGCCACCACCGCCTGCTCGAGCTGTACCTGCACCAGGCCCTGGGCTACCCGCTGGAGGCCGTCCACGCCGAGGCCGAGCGCCTCGAGCACCACATCTCCGAGGAGTTCGAGGCCCGCATCTTCGAGCGGCTGGGCCAGCCCACCCACGACCCCCACGGCGACCCCATCCCCGGCCTGGACGGCTCGCTGCCGCGCCACGCCACGAAGCCGCTGGCCGAACTCGAGGCGGGCCACGCCGCCAGGGTCGGGCGGGTGGCCGAGGACGACCCCGAGCTGCTGCGCCAACTGGTGGCCCTGGGCCTGGCTCCGGGGGCCGAGGTGCGGACGCTCGAGGCGCAGCCCAAGCTGGGGCTGGTGCGCCTCGAGGTGGCGGGAACGGGCCGGACGCTGGGGATCGAGGCGGCCCGGCGGGTGTGGGTGGAAGAGGAGGTGCGGGCGTGAACCACCCCCTTCTCAAGCTCTTCAGCCGCCGCGAGCTGGTGCGCGGGCTGGGAGCCCTGGCCGGGGCGACCGGGGCGGCGGCGCTGGGCCTGGCCCAGAACAACGCACCCGCCGAGCACTCGGGGGGTTCAGGGCACGCGGCTGCGGCCACGGTGGCCGCCAAGGGCATGAGCGCGGCGGATCACGGCAGCAACGTGGTGATGGGGGTGGTTGACCCCGAGACCAACGGCTTCGACCCCATGCAGATGCTGGTGGACTGGGACTACGGCAAGGTCAGCAAGCTGCCGGGCGGGCAGACCCTGCGCGAGTACGAGTTTGTGGCCAGCGAGAAGGAGATCGAGATCGCCCCTGGCATCTTCTTCCCGGCCTGGACTTACAACGGACGGGTGCCCGGCCCCAGCATCCGCTGCACCGAGGGCGACCGCCTGCGGGTCAAGCTGGTCAACGGCAGCAGCCATCCCCATACCATCCACTTCCACGGTTTTCACCCTGCCAACATGGACGGCACCCCCCTGCCCGGCAACGGCGGGCTGGTGCAGCCGGGCGACAGCTACACCTACGAGTTCGACGCGGTGCCCTTCGGCTGCCACAAGTACCACTGCCACGCCGCCTCGCTCAAGCGGCACATCCACAAGGGGATGTACGGCGCGTTCGTGGTAGACCCCAAGGGGGGCCGACCCCCGGCCAGGGAGTTCATGATGGTCATGAACGCCTTCGACACCAACTTCGACGGGGGCAACGAGGTCTACGCGGTGAACACGGTGGGCTTTGAGTTCGCCCACCGCCCCGTCCCGATCAGGCGGGGCGAGCTGGTGCGCATCTACCTGATGAACCTGGTCGAGTTCGACCTGCTCAACAGCTTCCACACCCACGGCATCATGTTCGACTACTACGACCACGGCACCACCCTCGAGCCCACCCTGCGCACCGTGGACACCGTCGCCCAGATGCAGGGGCAGCGGGGCATCGTCGAGTTCCGCGCCCCCTACACCGGCCCCTTCATGTTCCACGCCCACGTCTCGGAGTTCGCCGAGCTGGGCTGGATGGGCCACTTCAACGTCGTCGAGGAGGCGGGCTGGGCCGAGGCCCTGAGCCGGGTCGGGCTGACGGCGGAGTGGGACAAACGAGGCTTGGATGGGGCCACTGTTGCCTGGAAGGGCGGTGAGACTGCATGACCCGCGAACCCGAGTCGAAAGAGAACCGCTGGGGCGGGTTCGGCTGGGTGCTGGCCCTGATCCCTTTGCTGCTGCTGGGACTGGTCTTGGCCTACTTGGTGGCGACCGGGGGCGGACTGCGCGAGCTGGCGGGGCCGCCGCTGGAGCGGGTCAAGATCGAGCGGATCACCCTGCCCGCGCCGGGGGTGATCCGCCTCGAGGTGGTCAACGACGGCCCCCAAGAAGTAACTATCCCGCAGGTGCTGGTGGACGACGCCTACTGGGCCTACACCGTCACGCCTTCCAACACCCTGCCCCGGTTGGGGCGGGCCACCTTCACTATTCCTTACCCTTGGGTGGCCGAGGAGACCCACCGGGTGGTGCTGATCACCAGCCTCGGTGCGACCTTCGAGGGCGAGATTGCCGCTGCTGTGGTCAGCCCCAGGCCCGATGCCAGCCTGTTCGGGCGCTTCGCCTTGGTTGGGTTGTACGTAGGGATCGTGCCAGTGCTGCTGGGGATGTTGTGGTATCCCTGGATGCGCCGCCTCAGCCGACCTGCCATGAACTTTATTCTCTCGCTTACGGTGGGGCTGCTGGTCTTCTTGGCGGTGGGCACCTACCTCGATGCCAACGAGTTCGCGGCTCAGTTGCCCGCCTTCTGGCAGGGGGTTCCCGCCGTCATATTCGTAGCCCTAATCGCCTTGGGGGCGCTGCTGGCGCTGGGGGCGCGGCAGCGGGGGGAGGTGGGGGCGCTCGAGCTGTCCTACCGCATCGCCCTGGGCATCGGGCTGCACAACCTGGGCGAGGGCCTGGCCATCGGGGCGGCCTTCGCGCTGGGCGAGGCCGCGCTGGGCACCTTCCTGGTGCTGGGCTTCACCCTGCACAACATCACCGAGGGGGTGGGGATCGCGGCCCCGGTGGTTCGCAAGAGCCCCGGCCTGGGGCACTTCGCCCTGCTGTGCCTGGTGGCGGGCGGCCCGGCCATCTTGGGGGTCTGGATCGGCGGCTTCGCCTTCAGCCCGGTGCTGGCGACGGTGTTCCTGGCCGTGGGGATCGGGGCGATCTTACAGGTCGTCTGGGAGGTGGGCCGGCTGGTCGCCAGGGACAGCGCGGCCCTGGGCCAGCCGCTGGTCAACTGGGTCAACCTCGCGGGGCTCACGGCGGGGATCGCGGTGATGTACCTGACGGCCTTCCTGGTCAAGTTCTGAGCGGCTGGCCCTGCTCCAGGGCGTGCTCGAGGGCACCCCGCAGCATCGCCCCCACGTGGTCGTCGGCCAGACGGTAGAAGACCTGGCGGCTCTCCTTGCGCGAGGCCACCAGGTCGGCCCCG
>NZ_CALMCQ010000201.1 GCF_937863175.1 uncultured Meiothermus sp.
CTCCTCGCAAGGAGTTCCAGGCAAAGTAAGGGACGAAGCGCAGCAGGCCCAGAGGCCGCCACCGCCACCCCGGAGGCTCGAGCAGGGCCAGGCTAAGCCAGGTGGCTGCGACCACAAAGACCAGCCCAACCACCCCGGAGCCAGGCCTGCCCTCGGTTAATACCAGCCAGAGCAGGCCAAACAGGACTAGCCTCAGAACCACTGCAACCACCAGGTCTCGGCTCAAGCAACCCCCACCAATCGCAAATTTACCAAGATCTACCACAGCCGAAGATATTCCACGAATCTATTGCTGGTCGCAGCACCGTGAGTGTACAAAATCACGCTCACAACTAGCCCACCTGGCTCGTTGACGGGGTGAACACCGGGCTTGCGGGGTGGGGAAGCCAGAAGCCAGTAACAGGGCACCGGAGAGCGTACGAAACTGCGAAGGATGCGCGGCCAGTTGCCGGGAAGCGGAAAGTGTTGTTGTGGCCCGGCTTGACTAAAAGATGTCGCCCGGACAATAATGGGGTTTGCGGTAGTGGTGACTGCCGGAAAACACGATAAGAAAGGCAAAATATGGGCCGTTAGCTCAGTCCGGTAGAGCGTTCGTCTCCAAAACGAAAAGTCGGAGGTTCGAATCCTTCACGGCCCGCCAAGAAAAGCCCTGTGAGGCACGCAAAACCCCCAACCTTGATCGAGGGGTTTTCCGGATTTTGCCCACAATGTAGCAACCGTGTAGCAGCCCGGAATCAGGCTGCCGAACGCCCCTCCTCGTCGTCTCCCTCCGGTTCGTCCTCCAGCTCTATCCCGGCGGCCTCGGTGATGCCCACCAGGTAGTCGGTGTGCTTGCACTCGAGCAGGTGCCGGTAGATGTTCAAGGTGATAGTGGGGTTGACGTGGCGCAGGCGGGCCGAGACCACCTCCAGCGGCACCCGGCTGGCCAGCATCACCGAGCCGTAGGTGTGGCGCAGGTCGTGGACGCGCACCTTGCTCAGCCCGACCCGCTGGCACATCCAGGTCAAGGCCCAGTTGGGGCTGTGGGGGCAGCAGGGCTTGCCGCTCACGGGATCGCCGAAGAGGTACACGGCCTCGATTTCTTGGCCAAAGGTCTCAACAGTGGCGGCCTTCAGAGTTCTGAGGGCCTCGGCGGTGAGCACGCCCGCGTCGGGGGGCGAGCTGACCTACCGGCTGGCGGTGCTGATGTTCGCCAGGGCCTACTTCAAGGATTTGGGGATCGCGCCGAGGGAGCTTCGTGGGCTGACGCTGGTAGGTGTGCGCTGCCTGCATTGCTCTAGGCCCCTGATGTTCCCCTACCACCCTCGAGCCGAGAAGCTAGCCGCCGCTCAGAGCCTGTCCGGCATCCTGCTGACCTCGCCCGGCATTCGCCACGCCTGCCCGCACTGCGGCGGACTGCACAACCACACCCACGCGACGCGGCTACACCAATCTCCCAGGGCGTGGCCTTCTCCGGCTGGCTCCCCTGACTCCGACAACCGACGAGTGGCAGTCTCCCCTTGGTCGAGCGCAAGCTATACGTATGTGGCGCGACTACACCAAGCTCACCCGCACAGAACTGTACGAGAAGGTCTGGTCAACCCCCGCCCATACGCTCAAAGAGGAGCTGGGCATCTCTGACGTGATGATCGGGAAGATTTGCAAGAAGAACGGGATTCCCAAACCCCCACCGGGCTACTGGGCGCGGGTCGGCGCGGGACAGCAGGTTCGCCCAACCCCGCTGCCCAAGCTCAAGAACGGCCAGCGCGAGGACATCTACATTCAGCGACCACCGCCTGACCCCCTAAAGCCCTTCAGGGCTGACGCCAAGCGCAAGGCTGGTGAGGTCGAGCCAGTTCCCGTCCCCGAGCGGCTCAACCGCCCTCACCCGCTGGTCGAGGCGACCCGGAGCGGGCTCAAGAACGCCCAGACCAACATCTACGGCCTACTCGAGCCGCCGTGGAAGTATGAGGGCTTGGATGTTCGCGTCTCACCAGATCAGTTTCCCAGGACGCTACGAATCATGCAGGCATTGATCCGGGCGCTGGAGGCTCGCGGCTACAAGATCACGGTTGAGAACGAGGGGCAGCGGCGGGGCACGTTCGCCCTGGTAGACGGCCAGTCTATCCAGTTCCGCCTGAGCGAGTCGGTGCAGCAGGTCAAACGCCCTCTCTCCGCCAAGCCGAACCCGTACAGCTTCCTCGAGCGTCGCTGCGACTACTTCCCACGTGGGCATTTGAAGTTCGTCTTCGGCTCGACTTACTCGCCGAAGACCCGCACCGACTGGCAGGACACGGACAAGGCTCCGCTCGAGGACAAACTCCACCTCGTGATCTCAGGGATGATCGAGCAGGCCGAGCTAGACAGGCAGGCCCACCTCATCTGGGCGGAGAAACAGCGACAGGCCCAGCGGGAGCGCGAGCAGCGGGAGGCCATTGAGCGGCGAAGACGAGAGGAAGCGGAGCGCCGCGAACTCCTGGAGGCCGCTGCCGGGCGGTGGGCCAAGGGCGAGGAACTGCGGGCCTTCTTGCGAGCCTGCGAGGCCGCCTGGGGGCCGTGCGAGCCGGACAGTCATCAGCGCCGCTGGCTGGACTGGGCCTACCAGCACGCGGATCGGTTCGACCCGTTGAAGAACGGACAGGTGGCGGAGATGCTCGAGAAACTTCCCCACGCCGACGACTAAACCCGCTCGGTGAAGATCTGTTCCAGCACCTGGACAAACCGGGGCAGGTCGGTAGCGCTGAAGTTCGGTTGTTCCCTGACCCGCAGCACCCCGGTCGAGTTTTCGTCCGCAAAGTATTGACCGACGACCTGGCGGGCCTCCTTCAGCACAGAGTCATCCCGATTCTGCCGAGCCAGCTCCAAGGCATCGTCGTAGTCCGGCTGGCGCAGGAGTGCGGTCAGGGTATAGAGGTCGGCGGCGTGCTTGCGGGCGTAGTCGGGTTCCGGCCCGCCGCGACCGCCCACCTCGCGGTCGCGGAAGGCGAAGAGCTTCATCACGTAGAGGGTGAGGGGGTTGGGCAACCAGACCCTGCCGGAGTAGAACCGACCGTCCGGGCAGTCGCCCTCCAGCGACACCTCCATGCGGCGCTCCTCCACTAGGATGGCCTCGGGCGTGACGCGCCCGTGCAGGGGGCTGCCGCCCTTCCTCCGCTTGACCCGCACCTGGTCGGCCTCGAGCACTGCGTCGCCCTCGGGCGGGAGCGGGGCCAGCAGATCAATCTTCACGTCTCGGGACTGGCCCCAGGCCGTGCCTGCCTTCTTGAACTGGAAGCGCAGGGCGCTGGGGAGAACCTCATAACCCAGGGCATCAAGGGCGTTCATCAGCGCCTGGGACTTGTCGGTATCGGCCAACACCGCGAGGCTCAGCAGCAGGTCAAAGTCCTCGGTGGAGCGTGCCTCAGGGATCGGCTGGATCAGGGTCTCGGCCTGTGTCTCGGCAATCCACTCCCGCCTTAAGAACAACCCGAAGCCCCCGGCCAGGGTCGGCTCCACGCCGCTGCCCTCGAGCTGGCGCAGCAGGTCGAGCAGGTGGGCCGAGAGCGGGGCGAAGGGGGTCTGCGAGAGGTTCATGTGATCTCCCCTAAGCGCTGCCTGGCCTGCCCGAGGATGTCCACCCGCAGCCGGGCAGCCCCCTCCTTCTGTCGTGCGTCGCCCCAGTGCAGCTCGAGGTAGGTCTGCACAGCCGAAGCCCAGAGGGTGCCGTCGGAGCCGGGCTCGAGGTCGAAGAACACCGAGGGGTCGGGCGGGGAGCGCAGCTCGAGGTTGGGGAAGGGGTCTTCATGGATAGTCTCGAGGCCGCCGATCAGGGCTTCAACGCCCTCGGCGTAGAGCTGTATCAACGTGCCACCCGTCAGGTTGCCGGCGTGGCGGCTGGCCGACCCTGCTCCGGTCACCGCGATTCGCACACCTTTACGGCGGGCGTTGGCGAACAGCACCGGAAGCAAATCAGAGTGTCTGACCCGCCCACGCCAGAGGGTTTTGGCCCGCACCCGCCCCCAGCCCTCGACCAGCCGATCCAGCAGCCGCTCGGGCTGGAGTAGGTAGATCCGGTATGGCCCCTGTGAGCCCACAACTACGTCCTGGCGGAGCTGCTCGAGGCTGCGCGAGACCAGTGGCTGGGAGAGTTCGCCGCCCCGCTCGAGGATGTAGCGGTGCAGGTCTTGCACGGTGCGGAAAGCGGGCCGCTCAAGGAGCGCCCGCGCCACCATCGCGCTCTTGCCCCGGTAGGGGTCTTTGAGGGACTGAGGGTTCTTGAAGCGGTTGGGACGACCGCTGTAGCGCAAGAGCCAGCGTCCTGGCACCAGGATCAGGGCGTTGCCGCACAGATCCAGCCCGCTGACCTGGGCCGCCGCCAATAGTTTGAGTTTCTCGTCGCTCAGGTAGGGCAGAACGACCATCGGGTAGGCCGACGGCACAGCATTTGCGTGTTCCAGGGCGGCCTCGAAGCTGCGCGTCGTCCAGTCCGGGCGGTAGACGTAGGCAAAGTCGAAGCTATCCTCGCCAAACGTTATGCGAAGCCTCATCCGTGGATGCAGCCGCAGTTGAAGCAGGTCGAGTTTTGGGAGCCACTCCAGGCTCAACTCGAGGGGCGGCTGAGTCTCTTTATGCAGAGAAATAATGGTTTGCATGCACAGTAATATTATCATTTTTATGCATAAAACACTATGCACTACTCGAGACCTCTGTATTATCTTGACCCTCGAGCCAGCGCTCGACGACCTTGACCGGGATCACCCACCGCGAGCCCGCCCGCACCGCCTGCACTTGACCACCCCGTACCAGAGCGTAGGCGTGATTCCGGCTGACCCGATGGTTTGGGCGAACTCCTCCACCGAGTACGCCAGTTTTATCGTAGGTTCTCTATCCATCGCGTACCTCTGAGTGAGATTGCCAACCAAACTCAACCAAGGGTACACCTTCTCGCGGAAAACCCCATTCCAAACAGCGATATTGTGAGTAGCAATGCTCGAGGCTCCGTGTAGCAACCCAGAATATTGGCGGTAGTTACTGCTGGTAGCGAAATGCGATAAGAAAGGCTTTTATGCTATTCTTGGTTATCGCTATTAAGCCACTTACGCAACTCCAAAACGAAAAGGCGGAGGTTCGAATCCTTCACGGCCCGCCAGCAAAACCACTTAAGCTGCCGCCCTGCTTCAATCTAGGAGCAAGTCGGGAACAGTGCTACCGACCTGTTTGAGGCCCCCGGGCAAAGCGGGCGCGTAAAGCCTTCAGCCGCTCGCGCACCTTGTCTTCCCAGCCTTCGCCGGTGGCCTGGTAGAGGGTCAGACCCTCGAGCTTTTCCGGCAGGTACTGTTGGGCAAAGCTGCCCTGGGGGTCGTCGTGGTAGTAGGCATAGCCCTGGCCGTAGCCCAGCCGTTGCATCAGCCCGGTGGGGGCGTTGCGAAGGGGCAGCGGCACGGGGGCATCGGGGTATTGTCGGGCTGCGTTCTGGGCGTTCTTCCAGGCGGTATAGCTGCTGTTGGACTTGGGGGCCAGGGCCAGATAGATCACCAGCTCGGCCAGGGCCAGCTCGCCCTCGGGACTGCCCAGGAAGTCGTAGGCGTCTTTGGCGGCCATGGCCAGGCGCAGTGCGTTGGGGTCGGCCAGGCCCACGTCCTCCACCGCCATGCGGGCCAGCCGGCGGGCCAGGTAGAGGGGGTCGGCGCCGCCCTCGAGCATCCGGGCAAAGTAGTAGAGCGCAGCATCAACATGGTTGCCGCGCACGCTCTTGTGCAGGGCCGAGATCAGATCGTAAAAGTATTCGCCGCCCTTGTCGAAGCTCAGCGTACCGCTGCCCAGCGCCTCCCTGGCCACCGCCGGGGTGACGCGGCCCTGGCCCAGGCTGGCCGAGAGTTCCAGCGCCGACAGGGCCCGGCGGGCATCGCCCATGGAGCCCTGGGCAATCAAGTCCAGGGCTTCGGGGTCGGCCTGGGCTTGCACTCCCTCCGGGTGGGTCAGGGCCCGTTCCAAAAGCTGGCGGGTGGCGTCCTGGTCGAGCGGGTTGAGCACATACACCCTGGCGCGGGAGCGGAGGGCCGGGATCACCTCAAAGCTGGGGTTCTCGGTGGTGGCCCCGATCAGGGTCAGCAGGCCCGACTCGAGGTGGGGCAGTAGCGCGTCCTGCTGCGACTTGTTGAAGCGGTGAATCTCGTCCAAAAACAGCACCAGGCTACCTTTTTCCCTGGCCGTGGTCACGATCTCCTTGATGTCTTTCACGCCCGCGTTTACCGCCGAGATGGCCGCCATTTCCTGCCCAACCCCCTGGGCCAGCAGCCGGGCCAGGGTGGTTTTGCCGCTACCGGGCGGCCCCCACAAAATGAAGGAGGAGAGACGGCGGGTCTCGAGCATCCGCCGCAGGGGTTTTCCTGGCCCGGTAAGGTGCTCCTGCCCCACCACCTCGTCGAGTGTCTTGGGCCGTACCCGCTCGGCCAGAGGGGCTATGCTCACAGCGTAATTGTACCAGAGGGGTTTAGGGTCAGTGGTCTAGGGTCTATTGAACGATTATCGGCTATCGCCTCGCACCCCCCACCCTTCCCTCCCCCACAAGGGGGGAGGAGTTAGCTACATCATTTTTTTGACGTCAGCGATGCCGCTTCGCTCGGCAGCCCTAAAGCGGCCATTGGCTATCAGCTATGCGCTAGCTGCTATCGGCTATCGTCTCGCAGCCCCCCACCCTTCCCTCCCCCACAAGGGGGGAGGAGTTAGTTGGATTCTCTATTTGACGCCGAAAATGCCGTGTCGCTATGACACTTAAAGCTGCCGTTAGTTATGAGCTATCGGCTATCGGCATTGTTCCCCAACAAGAGGCGAGGAGTCTAGCAAAACCTTTAGTTGACCCGGAGATACTGCTTCTTCGCTCGGTAACCCTAAAGCGGCCTTTAGCCATCAGCTATACGCTATCGGCTATCGACCATTGACTATCGGCTTCTCTACTATGTTCATTCTTGGCATGGCAATCCAGCTTTCAATCTTATGCTAGGGGCTATGTGGCTATCATTGTTGCCCTGGGGATTTGTTCTGCTGGGTCTGTTGCCCTTGTGGCTATTTCCCCGGCAGGAGACTATTTATCCTGGAGTAGTTTTTTTGGTTGCAGCCCTGATTCTGGCCGCAGCCGCCAGCCTGTACGCCAAGGTGCCGCTGGATCCCCAGGTTCGCTTTTTCTGGGTACTGGGCCTGGGTGTGATGAGCAGCGTGGTCGCGGTGGCAGCCAGCCGCGATCTGGCCCAGGTTCCCGAAGATGTGGCGGTGATGGCCTCGGTGGCTAGTTTAATGGGGGCCTGTGTGTTTCTGATTGGGCTGTTTTTCCTGCTCCAGCGCGAGGATCCAGCCCTGCCTGCACCGGTGCAAAAGGGTTTTCGCAACCACGACGGCATTATGCCCTATGCGGCCCTGCAGGCCCTGGCCCCGAGCCTCGAGACCCTCTCGGGGGTGCGGCCCGTTACACTCCTGCTCCTGCACACCCGCACCGACCAACTCGGGGCGGAACTGCTGCAGTACCTGCGCCAGCCGGATATGGTGTTTCAGCTTAAACCAGGCCAGTTTTTGATTGCCCTGCAGGGCAGCAACCTCGAGGGAGCTCAGATTGTCTTCCGACGCATCCGGCAGAACCTGGTCATCCGGGCCTACGGGGTACTGCCTCTTCAGGGCATGAGCATCCGGCAAGCCCTGGTGCAACTCGAGGGCGAACTCGAGCACTATTACCTGACGCAGCACTGAGGGCCGAGGGTCGAACACCCGCAGCGAACAGCCTGTTTGCGATGCTTTTGACGGAAACGCTGGGTCTTGTTGGAATGCTATACCGCGATCAGGCCCACGCGCTCCTCGAAGGCCCGCTCCAAACCGCTCTTGCCCAGCACTTCGCCCAGCGCTTTGAAGAAAACCCGGTAGTGCTCGACCCTGGCGCTTTCGCCCATCAAACCCAGCCGCAGCACCTGGCCTGCGGTGGGGCCAATACCACCGGCTACCGAGACCCCCCGGGCGTAGAGCCCCTTGCGAATCTCGGCCTCATGCAGGCCCTGGGGTGGGCGCACCACCAGCACTGTGGGCAGGCGGGCACCTTTGGCAGCGTAGGCGCTGAAGCCCAGCTCTTCCAGCAGGGAAAGCACCGCAGCGAACATGGCCTCGGTGCGTTTCTGGCGGTTCTCCAACCCCTCTTCCAGGGCCAGCCGGAGGGCTTCTTCCAGGGCATAGTGGAGCAACACCGGCGAGGTGCAGAAATAGCCCTCCTGCTCCCAGTACACCGCTGCCCGCGACAGGTCGGAGTACCAGCCCCGCACCTGCCCCAGGCATTCGCGCCCACGCAAGGAGAGGGCAATGGGGGCCAGCCCTGGCGGAGCCGAGAGGCATTTCTGACTGCCGGTAAAGGCATAGTCTATGCCCAGTTTTTGCATCGAGAGCGGCATCATGCCTGCGGTGGTCACCACATCCACCATGAAAATTGCCCCATGGGCCTGCACCAGGGCAGCGATCTCTTCTACCGGGTTGATAACGCCGGTGCTGGTCTCGCCATGTACCAGTGCCACCAGTCTGTAAGGGCGGTGGCTCAGCTCCTCGGCCACGAGCTGGGGGTCAATTGGGTGGCCCGGCTCGGAGCGCAGCACTTTGTGGTCGAACTGGTAGACATGGGCAATCTCCACCATCCGCTCGCCAAAGGTTCCGCTTACCAGGAGCAGTACCGCGTCCCCCGCGTCGGCCAGGTTGTTCAGGCCCGCCTCCATCCCCAGGCTGCCTGAACCGGGCAGAGCCGCCAGCAAAGCGCCCTCACCCGGATCAAACAGGAAATTCAAGTGTTCACGAATACGGCGGTTGGTGGTCAGCACCTCGAGGTCGAGGTGGCCGCGCATCTCTTTGGCAAGCGCACTTTGTACCCTGGGATGAATGGGCGTGGGGCCGGGGGTCAAGAGAACCATGCATATCCTCCAAACAAAAAGATTCCCCGCTGGGCATACCCTGACGGCCTCTTCGCTATGAAGAGCGCCGTTAGAGAATAGCTCGAGCGGAGTGAAGGGGTTTCATTGCTTTAGTTGCGTTTTCGTGGTCGTTGCCAGGCTCACGCCCATGGCCTCGAGCAGAGAATCGCATCTGGACTGAATATACAGGGGTATAAACAGATTGTCAAAAAACCGCCGCCGGGCTGGCTGAGATCGAGGGTCTGGGCTCGAGGGAAACCAACCCCCAGGGGAATCTGAAGTTGGGCAACAGGATTCGGGTCATCCTAGCGGCCCACGCACCCGCAGGTCAAAAGCGGAAGGCCAGCCGTTTTTACTGAGGCGTACTATTCGCTTGCGCTCCGTCTGCCCCGAGACCTGCGGCATTCTCAATGGGCGTGTACCGGCCCCATAGCTCCCGTACCCGACTCCAGTGTCTAATCCCACAAGAAAAATACCTAAGCCTGTTAGACTAAACTTCGATGAACGACTACTACGCAACCCTGGGCGTGGACAGGACTGCGGATGCCGACGAAATCAAGAAGGCTTATCGCAAACTGGCGCTGCAGTATCACCCCGATAAAAACCCTGGCGACAAGGCCGCCGAACAGAAGTTCAAGGAAGTAACCGAGGCCTATGCAGTGCTCTCCGATGCCGAGAAGCGGGCCAACTATGACCGCTATGGCACCGCAACCCCTGGCGGGTTTGGTGGCGCGGGGAGCGGCAATTTGGGCGATATCTTCGACCTGTTCGAGCAGGTGTTTGGCTTTCGGTCGCCGGGTGGGACCGGCCGCGCACCAAGGGGCGAGGATTTGGAATCCGCCGTCGAGATGGAACTGGTGGATGTGCTGCACGGTGTTGAGAAAGAAGTCCAGTACGACCGCCTGGTAACCTGCGATGGCTGCAACGGGCAGGGCGGGAAGCGCCAGACCTGTAAATCGTGCAATGGACGCGGAACCCTCGAGCAAGTCCAGCGCACCATTTTTGGCAATATGGTGGCCCAGGCCCCCTGTGCGGCCTGCCGGGGCCGGGGCTATACCCTCAGCGAGACCTGCCCGACCTGCAAGGGCCAGGGCCGGGTCAGGCGTACAGAAAAAATCAAGGTTAACATGCCGGCGGGCATTGACGAGAATCAGCTTCTGCGGGTCTCGGGCATGGGCAACCTGGGGCCCGGGGGGCCGGGCGATCTGTTCGTTCGTCCACACATCCGCCCCCACCCGCACCTGCACCGCGAGGGCTCCAACCTGATCCACGAACTCCGAC
>NZ_CALMCQ010000202.1 GCF_937863175.1 uncultured Meiothermus sp.
GTATCGGGCTGGGTATGCCTTTCGCCTCGTCCATACCGCATATGATAAAAGCCTACCAGCCACATGGTGGCTATGGCATACGCCACTCCCTGGTGGTAAAGTCACGGCGATGAACCGCAAAGACGGGCGAGAAGCCCACGAACTCCGCCCCCTGTCGGTTCGGGTGGGCTATGTGCACTATGCCGAAGGGTCGGCCCTGGTAGAACTGGGAAATACCCGGGTGCTGGTGAATGTCTCCCTTACCGAGGGCGTACCCCGCCATGTCTCGGGACGCGAAGGCTGGCTAATGGCGGAGTACAGCCTGTTGCCGCGCTCGACGAAGGAGCGCAAAGAGCGCGAGCGGCAGAAAATTTCAGGTCGCACGGCGGAGATTCAGCGGTTTCTGGGCCGGGCCTTCCGGGCTGTACTGGACTTGAGCTTGCTGCCGGGCAAGACCGTGGTGATTGATGCCGATGTGATCCAGGCCGATGGCGGAACCCGTGTGGCCTCGCTGCTAGGAGGCTATGCCGCACTGCATATTGCGATGGATCGGCTGGTGAACCAGGGCAGGATTGACGAGTGGCCCCTGACCGAGTTTGCAGCAGTGAGCGTGGGTTGGATGGGTGAAAAGGCTTTGTTGCTTGACCTGACCCAGGTTGAAGACGAAAATGCCTGGGCCGATCTGACGGTGGTTGCCACCCAATCGGGCGACATCATCGAGCTACACGGAGCTGGAGAGGGCCGCCCGGTGCCCAAGGCAACCTATCAGGCCATGTTGGAACTGGGGCTGGCTCAAATTCCCGAGATGGTGCGGCGGGTGCACGGGCAGCTAAGAAATCGTAGTTGATTGGGGGAATAGGGGAGAGTGGGTACGCAGGGGATATACCGTTGCGCATTGTCGGACGCAGGCCATGGGTTTCTGATCCTGGACGGTCGGCTCCTAATCCTATCCTTCCCTTCAATCTACGGCTAAAATGGTTTAGAGATGCGTCTGTTGATTGCTACCTCCAACCCAGGTAAATACCGCGAGATCAAGGAAGGGCTTGCACCGCTGGGCTGGACACTGTTTTCCTTGCTCGACCATCCCTTCAAAATGCCGCCCGAGGAGGGCTCCACCTTCGAAGACAATGCAGTGCTGAAGGCGGCTTTTGCGGCCAAGCACAGTGGTATGCCGACCCTGGCTGACGACTCGGGGCTGGTAGTGGCCGCCCTGGGGGGGGAGCCTGGGG
>NZ_CALMCQ010000203.1 GCF_937863175.1 uncultured Meiothermus sp.
CGTGTAGTCGAGCTGCCCCGTCAGGTGTTTTTCCAGTTCTTCCCGCCAGGGCAGGGCCGAATAGCCATCTCCGGCAATTACCCGCACCGTTTTGAGCAAACCCGCAAAATCCCATTTCTGCTCAGGATTAGCTACCCCTACTCCCGCCAGCCATACCCGGCTTCCCCGGGCCCAGACTAATTCGGGAATAATGTACCCGACAGGAATGTCGTTCTCCTGGGCATGTTTCAGTACGCTCAACAGTTGCTTGACCCATTGCACCAGCCGGGCCTCCTCTACCCGGCCTGCTAACCAGGAGGTCTGCACTGCTCCCACCGGAATCTCTGCAATCCAGGTATCCGCTTCTCGATCTATCCAGGACAAAGTGTGGGGTAGGGACTGGGTAGGCAGTGCTTCGGGCAGAGGTCTGAAGGCCAACACCTCGGTACCGGTGCGTATATCTTGCCCTTCATACACCTCGGTCGCACTTCCCCCCGGCAGCGCAATCCGCCCCCGCAATAAGTAGTGCCCCAGGCTTTCCATAACCCGAAGTATAGATTACCACCCAACCGGATCTGTATCATCCTCGAGGCGGTTTCATCTACCTGGCAGCCATAGCGGATGCCTTCACTCACAGGTGCACAGGCGGCCCTGTCTCAGCCGCACCGAGGGTGGGGCTGGAGCACCACCAGATCTTGCCTCAAGCAAACCCCGAGCCAGCCTCAAAAGCGCTTCCGTCCGAGCAGACCGCCCGACCATGCCCGAGCCGAGAGCTTCTTTAAGACCGTAAAGCACGAGGAGGTTGACTCCAAAGAATTCGACTCCTTCAAAGGTACAAAAGCCAGCATCCGGCGCCTCGGGGAATTCATCGGCTTTAGGGCAGCCTGCCGTCTGCTAAACTGGAGCTGCACAGACTACTACCAGCGAATGAGTGGGTGGGGGGCGGACGGAACTCGAGTCTTGCCCCCATTCTAACAGACTGGTGAAGGACCGCATGTCACCTTGAACTCGGTACATGATTTGCTAGACTTGGGGCGAGCTTCACAAGACTCCACCCGAAGGAGCTACAACATGACCAGACCCTGGCTCAAACACTACGACAAAGGCATCCCGGCGGACATTCAGTTCCCCGAGGTGCCCCTCTGGAAACTGCTGGCCGACACTGCTAAAAAATACCCCGACCATGTGGCCCTGGAATTTATGGGCAGTGTGATGGGTTATCGCCAGCTCTGGGAATCGGTGGAAAAGTTCGCCGGTGCCTTGAGGGCTCAAGACGTCAACCCAGGCGACCGAGTGGCCATCATGCTGCCCAACTGCCCACAGTTTGTGATTGCCTTTTACGGGACGCTGGTTGCCGGTGGGATATGCGTGAACGTGAACCCCCTCTATACCCCCCGCGAACTACGGCATCAACTTTCCGATGCTGGGGCCGAGACCCTGGTTATTCTGGACTTGCTCTGGCCTCGCTACGCCGAGATTGAACAGGATGTGCCGGTTAAGCGAGTCTTCACCACCGGCATTCAGGATTATCTGCCCTTTCCCAAGAACCTGCTCTTCCCGTTCAAGGCACGTCGGGAGAAACGCTGGGTCAACCTGCCCCAGCACCCCAGAAGGCTCGATTTCAAAAAAACCTTCAAAGCTGCTACTCCTCTCGCCCAACCCTACAACGCCCAGCCGGATGAGGTGGCCCTGCTGCAGTACACCGGCGGCACCACCGGCGTCTCCAAAGGGGCGATGCTTACACACCGCAACCTGGTAGCCAACACGTACCAGAGCATGGCCTGGGGAGGCGAGGAAGTTAAGAGCATAGAAGGCAAAGGGGTGATGCTGGGCGCCATCCCCTTTTTCCATGTCTACGGCATGACAGTAGGCATGAACTACGGCATTGCTGCGGGTTACAAAATCGTGTTGCTTCCCCGTCCCGAGGTCAAACCCTGTATCGAGGCCATTGAAAAGCATGGTGTGACCCATTTCCCTGGTGTTCCAACGCTCTACATCGGCTTTAACAATTTCCCCAATATCGAAAAACGAAAGATTGGAACCGTAAAGGTCTGTATCTCCGGCTCGGCGGCTTTGCCGGTGGAAGTTACCAAGAAATTCGAGCAGCTCACGGGCGGCAAGCTGGTGGAGGGCTACGGCCTGACCGAAGCAGCGCCCTGCACTCACTGCAACCCCCTCGCAGGTGAGCGCAGAATTGGAAGCATTGGACTGCCCATGCCAGGCATTGACGCCAAGGTATTAGACGAGAGCCTGCGCGAAGTACCGGTGGGTGAGGTCGGGGAGTTGGCCCTGCGTGGCCCCAACGTAATGCTGGGCTACTGGCAGCGGCCCGAAGAGACCAACAAGACCATCAAGATTGACTGGCTACTCACGGGCGATATGGCTACCATGGATGAAGAGGGCTACTTTTACATTGTGGATCGCAAGAAGGACATGATTATTGCCGGCGGTTACAATATCTACCCCCGCGAGGTAGAAGAAGTTTTGTTCGCCCATCCTGGCGTGGCTGAGGCAGCAGTCCTGGGGCTGCCCGATGAGTACAGAGGCGAGACGGTGGCCGCATTTATCGTACCAAAGCCCGGACAAAACCTCAGCAAGGAAGCGCTGGACAAGTTCTGCCGCGACAACCTGGCGGCCTATAAGGTGCCACGTATCTACGAATTCCGCACCGAGTTGCCCAAAACTGCGGTAGGAAAGGTACTGCGGCGGGAGTTGCGCGAGACAGTGCTTAAGGAACGAAAAGTTGGAAGCGGCTAAGAGACCGTTCGGATCGCCACCGGGATATACCCTGACGGAAGTCTGTTCACCCACAGCGCTTGTCTGGCGGTTCAGAGTGGTTCGGTGCGCCTTGACGCTGGTAGCTGGCTTTTCAACTTAAAGTTTCAGTCGTTTGTGGATACGCCGGGTGAGCCGCCAGACCCCCCAGACCACCAATGGGATCAGCAAGCCAACCGTGATCTCGGGGTGGATGGGCAGTCCAGCAGCCCTGGCCGCCCGGGCACCGTGGAGCATCAGACTGACCGCGTAATAAGAGATCGCCACCACCGAGAGGCCTTCCACGGTTCTTTGCAGTTGAAACTGCAACTCCTGCCCACGGCTGAGTTTGGCCAGCAACTGCTGATTCTGGGTCTCGAGGGTAATATCCACCCTGGTGCGCAGCAGTGCCCCGGTTCGCTCGATACGTTGAGAAAGCGCGGTAAGGCGGTCTGCTGCCGCCTGTACCGTCGCCATAGCCGGGTTGAAGCGTCGCTGTAGAAACTCGCCTATGGTCTGAGTGCCAGGGATAGCCCCCTCGCGCATCTCTGTCAGGCGCGCGCTGACCAGGGCATGGTATGCATGGCTGGCCGCAAATCGGTAGCTGTGCTGTGCTATAGCCCGTTCAATCCGGGCCGCCAGGGCCTCGAGGTCATCTAACAACTCCTGGTCGGAACGGTTGGCATCTTCTACTGCGGCAGTAATATCTGCGAGCTGGCGCTCGGCCTGGGGCAGCATTCCCTGCACCGCTTTTGCGACTGGCAGGCCGCGCAGGGCCAGCATCCGGTAGGTTTCCAGTTCCAGCAGGCGGGTAGTAATGCGCCCAGCACGGGTCTCAGAGGTTTCCGGCGTGGCTACCACCAGTATGCGCTCAAACCCATTTGGACGTAGCCTGAAATCGGTAATGGCACAGCTGTGAGTAGCGCGGCCCATTAGCGAGGCCAGTACGGCTTGTTCTGCGAAGAACTGGCGCACCTGTTGAGCAGGCAGGGCAGTAGAGATCACCTGACCCTCGAGCAGCACCAGCTCAATGGCCGTCAGGGTTCGCCCGGGTATGCCGTGCAGCCAGGATGGATCTACGATCAGTCCGGTCAGAAGATCTGGCTCAGTAGTGTTCTCGAGTGCCGCCGGAGGCAAAGACTGTACCAGGGTGTAGCTGGTAAACTCGGTATGCCGCTCCCAGCGGAGTGTCCCGCCTGGCAGGGCTAGATGCAAAAAGGTACTGGCAAGCTGGTCGAGGTGTATCTCACCCTGGCCTGCCAGAAGGCGCAGATGCTCGAGCTCCCGTTGCCGGGTAATGCCCTCGTTCAACACCGCGATATGTACGACTAGCGCCGGCAGCCTGATACGCGCCATTGGGCGGGCATGCAATTCGTTGTGTAGTTCGCGGCGTTCACTGTCCTCGGGCGGCAACAAACGGGTATCCGTAGGCAGGGGTATCACCCCCGGCAGGGCACCCTGGGTATAACCCAACTCGCGGCGGTGGCTTTCTGACCGATTTATCATCCTCGCCTCCGTCAACCGTCACTGCCGCATTATGTTTGTATCCGGGTTTAGACATGTAGCGCCATGCCGATAAACCCTGTTCAGAAATTAGCACGGTTTCTAGCTGTGCTGCAAGCTGTCGGTCATACCGCGAGCCGTGAGCGGTCTACTGCTCGAGCAAACACTCGACTGGCCGCTTCTATCTCGGCCTCGGTGGTAAAACGCCCGATCGAGAAGCGTACCGATGCCCTGGCCTCGGCCTTGCTGCGCCCAATAGCCATAAGAACGTGAGAGGGCTCGAGGCTCCCGCTGGCACAGGCCGAACCTGACGAAACAGCCACGCCCATCATGTCCAGATTGAGCAAGAGCCCTTCCCCATCAGCTCCCTTGACGGTCACGTTGATGTGCTTGGGACTGCGCCTGGTAGGGTGGCCACTGAGTTGGACATCAGGAACACCGAGCAGTCTGGTTTCCAACTGCTGCCTCAAGTTCAACAGCTTTTGCGACTCCTCAACCAGAACCGAGAGGGCTTTTTCGGCAGCCAGGCCCATGCCATACACTGCAGGTAGATTCTCAGTGCCGCCCCGGTAGCCCTGCTCCTGCTTCCCAGGCATCAGTGGGAACAGCTCAATTCCCTTTCGCAGGTACAGCGCCCCCACCCCTTTGGGGCCATAGAACTTGTGTGCAGCAATAGAGATCAGATCGGCCCCCAGATCCTCAACCTGGCTGGGTACGGTGCCAAAGGCCTGCACTGCATCGGTGTGAAAAAGCACACCCCTGGACTTGCAGATTGCAGCGATATCCTTTGCAGGGTAAATCGTGCCGATCTCGTTGTTGACGGCCATCACCGAGACCAGAATGGTGTCGGGGCGGAGGGCCTCTGCCACTTGTTCTGGATAAATCATTCCCGTAGAGTCGGGTTGAAGCAGGGTGGTTTCGAAGCCCAGCCGTTCCAGATTCTTCAAAGCTGTCAAGACCGCTGAGTGCTCGAGCCGGGTGCTGACGATGTGGCCCCTCGAGACGCCACTGCGAGGCGCTTTAGCCAGCGCTACCCCCTGAATCGCCAGGGCATCGGACTCGGTGCCGCCGCCGGTCAGGATGAGTTCGCGTGGTTTACACCCCAGCGCCCTGGCGACCCGCTCGCGGCCTTCTTCCAGCAAATTTCGCGCCTCCCGGCCAGCCGCATGCGCCGAGCTGGGGTTGCCAAACACTTCTAAAACCCGCTCTACCCCAAGCCTCACTGCAGGGTCGAGCGGCGTGGTAGCTGCGTAGTCGAGGTAGATCATTTTCTGGCAAACAACCAGAGAGGTCGGGGCTCGAGGGCTTTAACGATGCGCGATCGGAGTATTCCCTTTAGCGCTGAGCGCCCAGTCCACCAAACTGCACCGGGGCGGGCTCGAGCTGCACCAGTTTACGGGCCTCGATTTGTTTGCGTTCTTCTATCAAGTCTTTGAGTGTGGTGTGCAGCAAGACCCCCCGCATGGCATCGTCCACTTTTTTCCACAGGGTCTCGGTGGAGCAGTTGCCGGTCTGCCAGCAGGACTGGGGGTCGTCGAGGCAGGTAACGGGCGCGAGGCTGCCTTCTAAAGCTTCCACTACCTCCAAAGCAGTGATTCTTTCCACCGGATGGCCCAACTTATACCCGCCCCTGGCCCCGCGCACGCTGCGGATGAAGCCCGAGCGCCGCAACTGGGCTGCGATCTGTTCCAAATAGTGCTGGCTAATGCCCTGCACGTCCGCTACATCTTTAAGTGGAACCGCCATCGGTTGGCGCAGACCGATTTCCACCAGGGCCCGCAGCCCGTACTGTGCTTTGGTCGAAACCCACATGTCATAAGTATAAACCCTTAAAACCCGTAAGGAAAAGTAGGATTTACACTTTTGGGGGCAGTCGTGGGGCGACTACATGGGAAACCGGTTATACCGAATGGGGCTGTCCTGGATAAACCCGGACTACCCCTCCTGTTTGAGCCAGGGCTTGCGGAGTTTTGAGCAGCTGACCGGGCTGCGGTATCTTTGTCTACATCCAGCCCATCGGCTGCCGTTCGGGCCATGACTCCCCCCCAAAGTACTCTACCCGTCGTATGACCCTGCAAATCCCTGGTTTAGTACTTCTGTTTAGCCTATAGCTATCCCAAGATTATCTCTTGTATGGGACAGCCCCTAACCTGTTCTATCACCCCTATCGTCGAACCGCCAGAGCCAGAGCGAACAGCAGCGCCTGCACCAGCACAATAGCACTGCCGGTGGGCACATCGAAAATATAGGAGGCAACCAACCCTGGAATTACAGAAACGACACCAATCGCCACCGACAGGAGCGTCATACTGGCAAAGGTCTGGGTCAGCAACCGGGCCGTAGCAGCAGGAATAACGATAAAGGCCGCAATCAAGACGATACCCACCACCTTGACCGATGCCACCACCACCAGGGCAATCAGCGCCGAGAGCAGGTAGTCGTGCAGCAGCACCGGCTGGCGGTCGGCCAGGGCAAGTTCACGGTCGAAGGTAGCGTAGGCCCAGTTGCGCCACAATGGGGCCATTAGCGCTACGACAAGGGCAATGCTCCCCATCACCCACAAATCAACCTGGGTGACGGTCAGGATGGAGCCAAACAAATAGGCCACCGCGTCGGGCGCGAAGCCCTGGCGCATGGACATGAACAGCACGCCCAACGCTACCGAGACCGCAAAGAAGATGCCGATGGCGGTATCGTCGCCCAGGTTGCTGCGCTCGCGCACCCAGGTGATGGCCAGCGAGACCCCCACGGCAAAGGGGATCGCGATCCAGAGGGGCTCCTCGTGCAGAAAGAGTCCAATGGCAACCCCAGCAAAAGCCGCGTGGGCCAGACCGTCGCCCAGGAACGAAAGGCGGCGCTGCACCACCAGCACACCCAGATAGCTTGCCAGACCTCCTACCAGCAGACCTGCAATTAAGGCCCGCTGGATGAAGGGGAGTTGCAGGGCTTCCAGCACTAGCGCCTCCCACTCACCAGGCCGTGGCTGTGTCCGACGTGCCCGAAAGCCTGGGCCAGGCAGTTGGGACACATCACGTCAGCAGGCAGGCCATACTCTATGACCCGCCGATTGATAAGCAGCACCGCCGAGGCGTGATGCTGGGCAGCCTCCCAGTCGTGGGTGATCATCATGACCGTCGCGCCGGACTGGCGCTGATAGGTCTCCAAATGCCGGTACAGGTCGGCCTCCCCCACCGCATCTACGCCGGTAGCGGGCTCGTCCAGCAGCAATAATTTGGGTTCTCGAATCAGGCTGCGGGCCAGATAAACCCGCTGTAACTCACCACCGGAGAGCCGTCCCAGGCGGCGGTTGGCAAGTTGCAGCGCACCCACTTGTTCCAGCATGGCTTCGGCCTTTTTGCGTTCCTGAAGGGTGACGATGAAAGGCCAGCTCCGGCGCAAGCCCGAGACCACCACTTCCAAAGATAATGCCGGGAAACTACGGTCAAAACTCTTAACCTGGGGCACATAGCCCACCCAGCCTGCCTTCACGTTCTGGGGCGTGTTACCAAAAACCTTAACCGAGCCCGAAACGCTGGTGGGTGCGTCACGCAGTATCCCGCTGGCAATGCCCAGCAAAGCCTTGAGCAGGGTGCTCTTCCCCGCCCCGTTTGGCCCCAGGATGGCGACAAAAGCTCCTTGCGGAACCTCCAATGTCACCCGATCGAGAGCCTGGAACTCCCCGAATCGCACACTAAAGTTGTCGAGTTGCACCGGAGGTGCGGTCATATCTCCTGATAATACGCTATCAATTGCCGGGGTTGAAGAGGGCGGTTCACTACCCAAAGCCTGCTGTGAACCATCCCCACCGCCCTGCGCTGGGGTCGTATGCTAGCGGGGCAGAATCTGGATGATGCTCTGCATCATAAATGCTGGCATCTGCTTTCCAGGAAGTGGCCGACCTTGCATCACCAGAAAGTACGGGCCGGGTTTGGGAAATATCACCACCCCTTCCATCCGACCTGTACGGGGGTTGAGCTGCAGTCGCACCACGGCGTCGGGCTGGGCCGTCGGGCTAACGCGCCCCTGAAAGAAGAGCAGGGTACAAAAGCAGTCCTTAGGATTTATGGGCAGTCCACCTACCCGAATGTGCTCAATCCAGGCGACCGTCGGCACTCCCGCAACTGGGGTCGCATCGTTGGGCTCAAAATCCACCTCACCCTCCACAAAACCCCCACTACCCTCAAAGGGGTGCGCCAGGGCCAGGGCCATCAAGGTGGCTATCGCAAGTAGTTTAGGAATAAACCGAATCATCTGAACCTCTGCTTTCCAGTCTGGCACAAATCAGGCAAATTGGACGGTATCGCACCACTGGCCAAACCCTGAGCTTACCTGGGCGGTTGAAAAGCGGGGTTGGTGGTGAAGCTCCGGTCGGTGAGGGATTTTAAGAACTCTACCAGGTCGTCAATTTGCTGCTCGCTCAGGCCCAGTGGGCGCATCAGTACGTCGGAATTTAGATTTGGTTCACCACCCCGGTTGTAATGCTCGACCACCTCCCGCAAGGTCTTGATGGAACCATCGTGCATGTAAGGAGCAGTAAGCTCTATATTGCGCAAGGTGGGAGTCTTGAACTTGCCCACGTCCTCATCCAGACCCGTAGCAAGGGCCAGACCAAGGTCTTGATAGACCGTGTAGAGTGCGTTGTTACGCGGCACATCATCGGTAAACTCCGAACCCACATGGCAGTGGAAGCAGTCACCGCTTTCGGCAAAGAAGACCTCCATCCCCCGCAGGGCAGCCTCGGACATGGCGAGGTCGTCGCCGGCCTGAAAGCGGTCAAAGGGGCTGTTGTAGGAAAGCAGGGTACGCTGGAATGCAGCCAGCGCAAAGGTAGTGGTTTTGAGGGTGGGTGCTTCGCCGAACACTTCACGGAAGGCCCTGGCATACTCCGGAATGGCCTCGAGCCTCTGGGCTAAAACCTCGGGCTGCATATCCATCTCGATGCGGGCGGTGAGTGGGCCGACGGCCTGAAGTTCCAGGCGTGTAGAACGACCTTCCCAGAACAGACCCTGGCGAAAACCCACATTGGTCAGAGTGGGCGTATTTCTAGTGCCTCTGCGACCACCAACCCCTGTGCTGACCGCGTTGCCCCCATCGCTGAAGGCAAACTCGGGCTTATGGCAGCTCGCACACGATATGGTCAAGTCGGCAGAAAGCCGCTGGTCGAAAAACAGCTTTCGGCCAAGCTCAATTTTTGCAGGGGTCTGGGGGTTGTCGGGGGGAATCGGCACCGCCGGGTGGTGGGTTGCTGCCAGCACCGCTCCTATCAGGGCTGCCATAACTACGGTGAGGGTAAGCAAGTGCATGAGCATGTTCGTCCTGCAAAACAATTCCAAATGTCTACTGAGCCAGGCTGAAGGCATTGGACATGTTGAAGTACACCACCGACATGATCAGCCGGGTTTGCGGGCTAAGACCGTGCAGTTGGCGTAACTCTGGCCTGCTCCAGTCCAAAAACGCGCCACCGGGGCCGGGCTGGAAGGCTGCTGCCAGATCGAGGTTGAGTGTGATGGTGCCACCGGAAGGGGGAATATGAATACGAACCCGCCGGGTCTGTAAATCATGTATGCGAACCGGCAGGCGAAACGAATCAGTACCCATGTGGATGACCCACCCCTGGTTGCCATCTGGTAGCAGGGCGGTTCCCTCGAGGCGGTAGAAAATATAGCCAGGGTTCCAGGCCCAGAACATGCCCGAGTTGATCCCCAGGGGCATTTGCTGGGTGGTGGCATCAAGGTGGTTCAGCTCGCGGGGCACACCCACGTTGAAGCGGATACCCCGGTACTCCCCGGGCGGCACCTCCATCCTCATCACGCTTACCCCCTGGGTGGGGGCATCGCGCTTGAAATCGGCCAGCACCAGTCCATCTACCACGACCTCACGGCCATCAGGCCGAACCAGGGCCACCTCGGAAATATAGAACTTGACCATATTAATCTGATAGCGCTGGCCTTGCGGGGTCTGGTAGGTCTGACCGAATTGCAGCGGCTGATCGCCGATTCGCAGGTTGATCTTGAGTTCAACCGGCGCAGCCATAGCGCTTGTGAGTACCAGAGGTATGAGGAAGAGGAACCATTTGCTCATTGCAACAACTCCTTCTTTGAGATTAGCAAATCCAAGCACAGAATCGTGTGAAACGGCACTTAACGCCCTGCCTCCAGAGTGAACTCAAGGGTTTTTCCCGGGAGTTCCACCCTGATAGCCCATTTACCGGGTCTCTCCGCAATCAGGGCGGTGTGGTATTGCGACTTGTAGAAGGGAACCGGGGCATCCTCCTGTACTTCGGTGCCGCTCTCGGCCCGCACCTCGAGGGCT
>NZ_CALMCQ010000204.1 GCF_937863175.1 uncultured Meiothermus sp.
GGCAACGTGGGCGATCTGGGGGCTATCTGGATTACCGGCAGCCGGGCAGATCCAAGAACCCATGGGCCTTTTGTGCTCGAGCGCACCACCGTCTTCAAGACCCGGTCGGCCCTGTGGGCCAATCCAGTGGGGGACCCGGCGGGCGAGGTGGTCATGGAGGTGCGCGACTCGATCCTGGCCGACAATGCCATTGCCATCGGCAGCCACGGTATCCGCGACTCGCTGATTGTGGGCCGGAGTGCGAATACCGATGCCGTCGCGGAAATAGGCCGCATCGGGGTGCAGGAGTACGGTGGCGTCACCACTCTGCAGAACGTTACCTTTGTGAACTTTGGCCCCGGCACCAGCGCCATCGCTACCCGCACCTGCTTCCGCGAAAGCCCCAAGATAATTGCCGAGAACATCCGCTGGGTGAATGCCCGGTTCAACCTCTGCACCGGCAGCAGCGATCTGGCCATTCAGGATAAGGACGGTTCATTAGGGGGTGGTGGGCCAGCCGTGGTAGTGCCGGCTGCAGTGAACTCGAGGGCCATGTTTACCGAGGCCTGTGTGTTCGATGCGGCGAGGAATGCTCGAGTCTGCCCAGCCGAGTTCGAGCACCTCAATCTGACCCTCGAGACCAATACCTTTTACCGGAGCCATGCACCGGGTGCGCCGGGCCTGACCCGTGACGATGGAGAACGTCTGAGCAGTAGCGATGTGACCAATGCGCCGTTCTACTGGACGTTGATTCATGGGCACACCTATACCCTCGAGACCGACCTGGGGGTCTGGCAGCACCTGCGGCTGAGGCTCTATCCCAAGTACCACAGCCACGATGGGTCACCCAGGTCTGCGCTGGTGGTGCTTCCCAGCAATACCTCCACCTTTACCGTATATCGCTGTGCCCTGGAATCCTTGCAGCCCGGAACCAACTGTGCCGACAAAACCCCGCTCACCTCCCTGGCAAGCCTGACCGAGTTGGGCGCCGCTACCCCGCCGGAGCCTGCTTACTTCTACGACCCGACGGCCCAGCGCATCTATCTGAAACTATTTAGCAACACCAACAGATCGCTCCTGGTAGAGCGATAGCAAGGTGTACTGAACCCTATCTGCTTGTCTGCCCATCCAGTACCCTGAATATATGCACCGTGTATGGGCTACAAGGCGGGCCTGGCGTGTGCGGCTCTGGATAGCCGCAGGGCTGGCGCTGTTGCTGCTTCCGCTGGCCTTGCTGGTGCACCCTGCCTGGGTTTTGGCCTCGTTGCTGGGTTTGCTGTATCCCTCTCGTTGGGAGGAGCGACGCGCCCTGGCCGACCTCGACCAGCGGTATGGTCTGGCCTACCGCAGTGCGCTGGAAGCTCCCGCCAACCATCCCTGGCACAACCAGCTGCAAACCGAAGCCAGGGCCAGCCTGCTCGAGGCCCGGCTGCCTGCGGTGCCCTGGCTGCTGGCCACCCTTTATCTGGCCGTGGTAGGGGTGGTCTGGGTGTTGCCGCCGCTACAACTGCCCTTTGTGCAGCCGCCAGTCCCAACCCCTACCGTTTCGGGCCCCGAGGCGGTTCCATCTGCACCCGGCCCCACCCAGACCGATCCCACCCAGCCACAAGCCGCAGAACCGTCTCCACCAGAAGAACCGCAACCAGGCCGGGAGACCGAAAGGGCAAACGACCCCACGGCGCCAGCACCCCCGACAGAGCCGGGCCAGGAAGCGCAGGATCGCAGGGACGTGCAGGGTCAGGAGCAGGCCGAGGAGGCCGCCCGCCCCGACCAGCCGGGCCAAAACCTGCAAGACCGGCAAGATGCCCCTCCCACCCCGCAAAATGGGCAGACGGGCCAGAACCAGCCCGGTCAGAACGGACAACCACAGACCACCCAGCCTGGCCAGGATGCACAGCCGTCGCAAGCGGGCCGTCCGCAACCCGAGCAAACCCAGCCCGGACAGGCACCGCCCAGCCAGCCGGGTCAGCCCCCTCAAAACCAACCTGGGCCAGCGCAGCCAATGCAACCTGGGCAAGCGCAGCCATCCCGCGAGACACCAGGGCAGAATGCCCAGGGCCAGGGTCAGGCCCGCAATGGCGAACGGGGTAGCCCCCAGGGTCAACCGGTTCGTCGTGGGCTTAATCAGCCGGTGGATGCCCAGCGCCCGGCAGGGGAAGCCCCCCTCACTCGAGGCGAGAACCGGCAGGGCAGACCCCAGCCCCTACCCAGCCCCTGGCAGGCCGGACAG
>NZ_CALMCQ010000205.1 GCF_937863175.1 uncultured Meiothermus sp.
CTGCGCTCTTTGGGCTGGCTGGACATCCCGCAGTTGCTAAGGATTAGCGCACCGGCCCTCGAGTATGGAGCCCTGGCTCTGGCCGTCATCGCTCTGGTCAGTTATCTGCTCTTCCCCATCCGGGTGCTCTTTCTCTACGACGGCAACGCCACCCCGCTTCTGGTGGTGGGCAACAAAAAAGCCATCGAGGAGATGGAATACGCCATCTGGGCCTTTCTCGAGGCCCTGCACAAGAAGCAACCTTGAACGCTCGAGCGCTCCGCTACAACTCGCTCAAGGCAGCCCTGCGCCGGGCTGGGCCAGGGCTGCCAACAACCAGAACTAGAATTCTTCTATAACCTCCTCGGCCAGCGTGGTTTTCCAAAGCCCGGACACGACTAGGCTACAGCGTCAGGGTAATGGTAATGGGGTTGACCGGCTGGATGCTGTAAATCTGGCCCTGCATCCCCACCCCAGTGATGTTGTCGCTAATGTTCAGGTTTCCACCGCTAAAAGCGCCGCAAAATGCGTTGAGCGTGACCGTGTAGGTTCCCGGCGCAAGCGGGGTGGGAGGATCGGTCTGGGCTCGAGGTTGGAAGGTGCGCTCCGAGCCAAGGTAGAAGGCCATATCGGAGACCCCCGAACCGCCGTTGCGCTGGAACGAGACCTGGTACAAAGCATTGTAGCCGGGCTGGGCCGAGGCGCTGTCGCTCCAGGTGGCAGTCAGGCTGGCCGCGCTATAGCTGCCGCCGTTGCTGAGGTTGCTCCAGGCCACGTTGCCGAGTGCGAAGGCCGAGCCACTGCCATCTATGCTGCCGTTGCCGTCGGCGTCAATGTTCAGGGTGTAGCGCTTGCCGGGTTCGACATCGAAGTTGTTGGCAAAGTAGGTTCCCGGCGCCAGCTCACTAAGCGTCGCGGTTTTGCCCGCATTATCGCTGATGGTGATCTTGGCCCCGGCGGCAGGCTCGGCGTTATCCAGATCGCCGTCGGCGTTGGGGATACCCTTCTCGAGCTGCATGAAGGCTACCCCGCCGGGCTGCAACAGTGCGTTGGCCCTGAAGAAGCCCTCGGGGGCGGGGGCCACGCGAATCGGGAGGGGGTTGGTGGCGGCAGGCCGTACCAACTGAACCGAACTGCCCGGACACGGCCCCGGGGTGCGGCTGTAGTTCTTGCCGTCGAGGCCGATCAGGTCGTCCTCGTAGACTCTGCCGATATCTATAACCTTCGCGCCCGGTTTGGGAATCAGATTGCCATGGTTATCTACAAAGGTGTCGGTGTAGGTCTTGGTGGCCGTGAAGTTGACCGGCACGCCTTTTTCTACAGTGATTTCGGCTTGTCCAAGGCGGTTGGTTACCGCCCGCAACCCTGGACGCGCCGTAACCACTGCGTCTGCCAGCGGCCCAAAGCGGTTGCGCACCTCGACCAACACACACTCCTGATCCTGCACTGCCGGGGCCCCGCCATACCAGGAGAAGTGGCGGATGCTGGCCCGCAGCACCGGGGTGGTGCCGTCCACGCTCGAGCGCTCCACCGTGCCTTCTACAAAGTCTTCCCAGCGCCCGGTCTGGGGGTTGTAGGCGTAGCAGTGAATTTTGTCACCGATTTTGTAGCGGCTGCGCAGCTCGGGCGGGATAGGCAGTTCGACAATCGCGCTCGAGCCGGGCTTGAGGTTGATGCGGCGGTTCTGCGAATCCAGGATGCTGAACTCGGCAAAGGTTACTGCCGCTAGTGGGGTGGGGCTGGCGCCCCCCGCAATCAGATCGCCGGGCAGGGCTGAGTCTTCCTTGGTCGGATCGAGCGGGGTCACCACCACCCGCAGGTTGGTATCAGCAGTGTTCAGGCTGTTCGGCTGGAAGATCACCGCGTAGGGGCCAGCCTCGGTGCGCTGGAAGAGGGTGCGAGCCTGGGTGGGGTTGTAGCCCTGTTCGGTTCCTTCTTTTTTCAGCGCTACCACGATGGCCTGTGCGCTGCTGGTGGACTCGGCCAGCCCATGCCCAGGTGCGTAGCCCGCTTTTTCCAGGTCGACCTTGACCAGTCCCGGCGGCAGGTTCTGCAAAATGAACTCACCCCGGCTGTCGGTGGTGGTGGTCTGACTGCTCCCCACCACCGTGACCTTCACGCCGCTAAGCCGTGCCCCGGTGCCGATATCGGTGACCAGCCCGGCAACGGTATTGGGAGCGCTGGAGCCGTTATTTCCACCGCCACCGTTGTTGCCGCCACAAGCAGCCAGCAAACCCAACAAAGCAGCCATCCATAGGGTCTTCCTCATAGTTTCCTCCTGTTACCTGCGCACCACCACCACATCAAACGAAAGGCCATCTATCGGAATCGCCCGTGTCACCCCCTTGCGCTCCAGGTCGAAGACCACCAGATGCCCCTCGGTACCGCTGCTGACGATATAGGCCAGCCTGCCATCAGGAGACAGGGCGGCATGGGTGGGATTGACAAAAATTCTGCTCCCGAGCTCGAGTTGGTGGTTCTGAACCTGGCCCGAAACCAAATCCACCAGCGAGACCGCATTGGAGTAGTAGTTGAGCGACAAAACCCTTCCCTCCGCTACCTTTAGCATCCCCAATGGCCCTGGGGTGACGGTGAAGCTTTTGGGGCTCGAGGCGGGCGCGTGCAGGCTGAGGGTGTTGGACTCAAAGTTGGAAACCAGCGCGTTTTCCTCCAACGGCAACACGAAGGCAGGGTCGGAGCCGGTGGGGGCCTCGGACAGGGTTTGCCAGGTCTGCTCGTCGAGCCAGCGCACCGCGCTGGCCTCGGTGCTGGGCTGGCGGGGGCGCATCGCCACCACCAATCTGGAGCCCACCCGGGCCACGTCCACCGCTTCGCTCGCCGCACCGGAAGGCGGCAGATTCCGTGCCCGCACCACCTGAGCACTCAAGAGATCAATCTCGCTCAAACGCCCCTGGCGGATATGGGAGACGTAGAGTTTGTTTAAGTCGCTCGAGAACGCAATGCCCACAGGCCGCTCGCCCACGATAAAAGGCTTGGCACCGCCGGGGTTGTGGCAGGCAAAACAACTCGTTTTTGAGAAGGCGTCCTGGTCAAAGTGCGGCTGGATCAGCGTACCGTCACTGCGCCGCTCGGGCACCGGTGCGGTCAGGAAGGTGCGGAAAACCTCGAGGCTCCGCACATCCACCTCGGCTACGGCCTGCGAGCCCACCAGCACCACGTAGACCTTGCTGCCATCCGGGTTCAGAATCATCCGGTGGGGCAGCCCACCCACCGTGATGCGCTTGACGGTGCGGCCCTGCACCGGGTCAATTACCGCGACAGTGCTCGAGCCCGCCTGGCTCACCAGCACCAGGTGTGAAGCCTGCTGGGACGAGGAACAACCCACCAGTTGAAGCAGCCCGAAAAGAGCGGGCGGGAGGTATCGGATAACAGTCCAGACCATGATCTTCTCTCTGGGGGTTCACGGCCGCTTGCGGAAGCTGTTCCAGCCCACCCGGTTGGTGCAGGCGGCAAACTGCCACTCGTGCCCGGGCCATACACAGCCCAGGGTGAGCCCCACGCTGGCGGTGTACTGGAACTTGTAGTAGCTGGTGAGGGGCTGCAGGGTGTAGCGACTGACCCCATCGTCACCCTCACAGTTGCGGATCTGCACCACTACCCGGGCTTCCTCGGCCTGAAAGCGCACATCGCCCTCGTAGGTGTCGTTTCGGATCTCCAGCACCTTGAACCAGGCCCTCCCCCGCTCGTAGTAGATCAGGTCTTTCTTGCAGGCCCCCTCGTGGTTGGCGTTCTCGAAGACCGTAGCCAACTCGTAGCCGCCGGGGACGAAACGCAGCCAGCGGTGCTCGCTGCCGTTGTACTCGGGCAGATAGAACGCGCCGGTCTGGATGTTGTAAAAACCCAGGTCGGAGCCCGCCGAGGGCGCCCAGGTTCCCAGAAACTCCTGGTATGGCGGGTCGTCGCCCAGTTGGAACCCTTGGGGCTGGGCGGGCTGCTGGGGCCTGGCCGAGAGGTCGCGCTGGAGCTGCTTGAGCTTGAGCGGGTAGGGGCCGCCCGAGAGCTCGAGCTGCAAGGTGGGTTCCTTGATAAGCGTCTCGTACCAGGAGAGCCCAGCATTAAAGACCACCAGGTTGTTGGGTAGGGTGAAGGCGCCCGAACGGGTGCAGTTGTTCACGACCAGGCGGCGCACTCTGGGGCGCAGGGTCAGGAGGTTGTTCTGGATCTCGAGGGTGCCGCTCATGCGGTCGAGGTAGCTGACCTGGCGGCAGTGGGAGGCGACGCCCTGCGAGTAGTGGTCGAAGGTGAACTGCCCGTTGGCCCGAATCTTGAGCTGGGCCGAGTAGCCCTGGCTGAGGGTGAAGGTCTCGCCCGTAAAGGTGTTGGTGTAGTCACCGGCGGAGGCCACGGTCTGCTGCCAGATGCCCACCAGCACCGCCGGGACGCCCACGTTGCCCTGGGCAAAGCCAGCGATCCCGAGGGCCACCCCGCCCCACGCCGCCAGTGCCAGCAGCCTCCGCCACACGATTGCGTTCCTCGAATGCATACGGTTCCTCCTTGCCGGGCCTTACCGGGCTGGCCTAATCCGACCGCCGGGTCAGGTTCAGCCCCTCCATCTCCTCGCTGAGGAAGCGGGCCAGCTCGCGGGGGTCGGCGAAGTAGTGGCGCTCCTCGCCCCGGCTCACCGAGGCCCGCCAGACCTCGCCCTCCGGGGTGGGCTCGTACCAGACCCGCAGCACGTAGACTTGGCTGGCTTTGGGGCTCATCGCGTCAGTTCCTCGGGGCGAAATAAGGGTTGTCATAGGTGTCCTTGAGCGCCAGCGGGTGGTGGACGCCCCCCCAGGCCCCGCCGCCTTGCAGGCGCTCGAGCCGGGCGGGGAGGATGGCTGGTTTCATGGCGGCCTTTCCCCGACCTCGCTAGCGCAGCTCGAGGCCCGTCGCCGTAAACTTCAGCCGATCCGGGCGCACTCCCAGCGCGGTCTCGAGGGCCACCCCCGCGATCCCACGGTAGGTCTCGAGCAGCTCCGGGTCGTTCTGCTCCACCGCCACGGTGTAACCCAGAAGGGGCAGGGTCGCCATCAGCACCAGGGCCTCGTAAACCCGCTGGCGCTCCGGGTCGGTAAGCCGCTTAAAGGCCTCCGACCCCCCGAAGGCCGCGTCGGTGTTGGCCTGAAGGTTCATGAGCGCGGTCTCGCTGGGCTCCTGGCCGTAGTGCACCAGGTAGCACACCCCCACCAGGTAGGTGAAGGCCATCGCCACGTTGTGGGGGCGGCCCAGCCGCCGGGCCTCGGCCTCGAAGGCTTTGAACCCCTCGTTGAAGGCTGTAACCAGCTCCTGCACTTCGCCCGGCTTGTTGCTCAGGCTCTGGGCAAACTGCCGCACCAGCAGGCGCTGTGCGCCGGGTCGGAAGGCAGTCTGCGGCGCGGTCTGGGCCCGGACGCGGGCCGCAGCTTGCGCGCTATGGCTGGCATTATTGCGCTGGTTGACCCGCTCGAGGTTCTGCTGGGCGGTGCGCACCGCCGCCGAGTCGAGCTGAACCCTCAGGAAGGAGTTGACGGCGGTCATGTTGACACTGGTGTACCCCGAGAACTGCGCGAGGCCCTGGGACAGGATCAGGCCGGCGGCAATGGCCAGAGTGATCGTGAGCGGGTTTTGCATGGGTTGCTCCTTCTAGAGTCGTGCGCAGGTCAGGCGGATGTACAATCGGGTCAGGGTTGCGGTGTTGTTGACGCCCCTGACAAACCACGAGGTGCCATCAAACGGGATGAAGCGGGTGATGGTGATGTCGCTGTCGGTGGAGTTGTAGTACCCTGCGCCGAGCACGCGGGTACCTGCCGGACAGGTGGCTGTCTGCTCAAAGGTTCCGTTGGGCTGAATCAGCGGGCCAGGGATATCAAAGGTATTCACGTAACCGATATCCAGACTTCCGTTGACCGTCAAATTGCCTGTGGCCGTGGTGTTACTGCCACTCGCAGTGAGCGCCCCACCCGAGACCCGGGCCAGCGATGCCGCGTCGCTGGCCAGCTTGCCGCTCGACACCGCATTGTCTGCCAGTTTGGCCGAGGAAACGCTGGCACTGCCCAACTTTCCGCTCGTCACCGCGCCGTCGGCCAGCATCCCGCTGGTGATGCCCTCGAGGGCCACCGAGAAGGTGCTGCTGCTCAGGGCCAGCCCTGCTCCTGCCAGATACGACGTTCCCCCGCTGCCCTGAAGATCATCGCCCCACACCAGTGCCCCGCCCTGGGCTTTGAGCACCTTGCCGTCGGCCAACGTTCCACCCGTTGAAAGCTTGGGCAGCGTTACCGCACTGTCCGCAATACGTGCAGTTCCAACCGGGGCTTCCAGGGTTTGAATGGCCGAGCGCAGGATGGTGAAATTCTGGTTCACATCCGCAGATTTGATGGGCGTGTTGGGCGAAAAAGCAATCAAGTCCCCCACCGCCACAGCTACCAGGCCCCCGGCTACCATCGCCCCGCCGAGAACGAACATCTTGACTGCTTGCTTTGGCATAGTTGCTCCTTTACTGCCACTGCCCTTGATCCCAATTGCTGCTATCCCAGGTACCCTTGCTACCGGCCTGACCGCCACCCCCACATGCAGCCAGCAGCACGGCCAAAAAAATCAGGGCTATCATCCACATACGCTTCATCGAATCCTCCAGGGCTTTTGCAGGTAGGAAGTTGGGTGTCGGCAGGAGGAGGCACTCCACCGACACCCCGAGCTTCTACTTCTGCACCGTGATGGTGGCTCCGGTAATGGGCAGACCGCTTACGGTGGGGCTCCCTTGTGCGCTCAGCGCGGTCAGGTTGATCTGGTAGGTATGGTTGACCGGGGTGGTGTTCTGATCAGTGCCACCGCAGGCCGCCAGGGTCAGGGCCAGGCCCAGCGCCAGGAAACCCGTCCGCAGGGAGCGCATCCGCCACGCACCCAGGAGCATCAAGGGCAGCAAGGTAAGCAGCAGGGGCGTGGGCAGGGCCGGGAGGCTCTGGGCCTTCAGCACCGCCGGACGAACCGCCAGCGAGCTGGCAATATCGGCAGCTACCATGAACTGGCTATTGCCCGGACTGAGGGCCAGCGCGGTGGACAGGGTGAGGGTGAGGGTGCCGTTGTCGGCACTGAAGGCTCCAGTGGCGATGGGCGTTTCGCCGCTGTCAATCTGGCCGTTGGCGTTGGTGTCGCGGATCAGCTTGATGGCCGTGAGGTCGAGGTTGTCGTTGCCGCTGCCACTGGCTTGCAGGGTGATGCTCTGCAACTGGGTGGCCTGCGAGGGGTTGAGGGCAAAGGCCAGCATCGAGACATTGCTCTGGCCCTTGCTGCGGGTGGCATCGGTGGGCGCGTTGGCCGGTCTGGCTACGGCGATGGTGAGGCTCGCCGCCGGTGCGGTATTGAAGGTAGCTGTAACCGATCTGGCTGCGTCCATCGTGACCGAGCAGGTTCCGGTGCCGCTACAGGCCCCGCCCCAGCCAGCGAAGGTCGAGCCTGCATCGGCAACCGGGCTCAGGATTACACTGGCTCCCGAGCTGAAGGTGGCGTTGCAGGTCGCACCGCAGTTGATACCCGCAGGGCTGCTGCTCACGGTACCGCCGCCGGTACCGCCTTTGTTCACCGTGAGCGCGAAGCTGGCCGCAGGGGCCTGGGTGTAGTTCACGCTGGCGGTGGCGCTGGCGGTGGTCACGGTAACGTTCTGACTGGCCGGGTTGGGATTGTAGGTGGTGCCGCTCACCAGCACACTGGGGGCGGTGACGGTGTAGCTGCCGGTCACCACATCGGAGAGCGACTGGCCGGTTCCGCTGAGGATGGTGCGCTGCTGGTTGAAGCCATCCGGGCCGGTGATGGTGAGGGTGGCGCTGTTGCCACTGGGCAGGCCCGACACTTGCAGGTTGAGGGTACCGAAGCTCTGGGCCGTGTTGAAGGCGGCGGTCGCGGTTTGGGCCGAATTCATCGTCACCGTACAAGTACCCGTACCCGTGCAGGCCCCGCTCCAACCGGCGAAGGTAGAGCCGCTGGCGGCGGCTGCACTGAGGGTAACGGTCGTACCTGCACTGAAGGCCGCAGAGCAGGAAGTGCCGCAGTTGATGCCAGTGGGGTTGCTGGTGACGGTGCCGCTACCGCTCCCGGTTTTGTTTACAGTGAGGTTGAAAGTAGAGACGGGTGCGGTGTTGAAGGTCGCGGTGACGCTCTGGGCCACGTTCATCGTCACAGTGCAAGTACCGGTACCGCTACAGCCGCCTCCGCTCCACCCAGCAAACACCGATCCCGACGCGGGTGCGGCGGTCAGCGTTACCGTGGCGCCCTGGGTAAAGCTGGCCGAACAGGTAGCCCCGCAGTTGATACCGGAGGGACTGCTGGTCACGGTTCCCGAGCCCGTACCGTTTCTGCTGACCGTGAGGGTAAAGGTGGGGGCTGCCGCGGTGTTGAAGCTCTGGGTAGGGCTGTTGAAAGTGCCCGCATCGGTGACAAAACGGTAGCGCCAGAAATAGGTGGTGCTGGGGCTGAGGCCGGTGAGGCTGGTGCTGACGCTGGGAAAGTTAAGGGAGGTGTTGGGCACGGTGGCCGGAGGAGTGGTTAAACCAAAGGAAGTGGTGGTTCCATAATCCACATAAAGCTGGCCACCCTTGAAATAGCTATAAAGATTCACCCCCAGCGTTGCTGTGGTTGCGCCAATCCCACTGCTTTGCAGGTTCTGGAAGCTGGCCTGATAGTAAACGGTCACCGGCACAAACGGTGCAACATTGCTCCAGGCTGTCTGGGCCACCGCAGTCAAGCGGTGACTGGTCGGGCCGGCCAGCCCCAGCAGTTGTCTGTTGTAACGAACCGGCACACGAATATCCACCTGCCAGCCGGGCGCAATCACCGCATAGCCAAAAAACAAACCCCCACTGGCTCCGGTAGAGGGCGTTTGCGAGCAACCTCCCTGGAAACCAGGGGGGTTGTCGGTAAACTCGATCACCTGGGTGGGGGTCGTAAACTTGATGGCGTAGCAGCGCACCCGGTTGGTAGTATCAATCGCCAGGGTAGCCCCATCCGGCAGAAAGAAGTCGAAGCCGATGGTGTCGTTGGTACACGGACTAATGTTGGAGCCCACCGCCCGTACATAGCCCACATCGCCCGTCTTGGGGTAGGACGTACTTGGATCGGTAAAAAAGCCGACTTTGTTCTGTGAGGCAATAGCACTAATGTTGGTTATGGGGCAAATTTGCCATACTGCCACATCGCTTCCATCCAGGTAGGCAGGGGCTGCAAGCGCAACCGTGCTCATGAAGCCCAACACCCACAAAACACCAAAAGCCAGCCTTCGCATCCCTTGCACGACTCCCTCCTTGCTATACCTTCCGATATACGCGGACAGGGTAGGGCAAGCAGGATGACTGGAGAATGACTGAGGCTAGGGAGGGGTTATACCAGCGGTGCGGGCTGCTTCCAGAATTGCTTTGCTAACGGGGTTGTGGCTCAAAAAAGAGTTTTTGTGTTGCGGGGGAACATGCCGGTTCGCGATATCCAATAGATAGCCAAGCACCTGCTGGAGTTGGGTCATATCGGCTTTGTGGCTGGCCGCCTGGGCCTGGTAGTGCACCCACAGCACCTCGAGCCTCGTACAACCAGTGGGCCAGTACGCGGCCATCCGCTCGATGGCAGCCTGGCTGTGGCGCAGGGCATCACTGAGGTTGCGACTTCTTTTGCCTGGCTGGGCCAGCAAAGCGTTGGCCCAAAGGGTATGAGCGGCTATCTCGAGGGCGGGCCAGTGGTTTTCCTGGGCCAGCGCAAGGGCTTCCCGGATGCTCTGCAAACCCTGCCCCGGGGAACTCAGGCGGGATTTGGCCAGCAGGAAACGGCCATAGGCCAGCCCACGATAACCGGCAAATAGTTCCTCGAGCTGCTCTATCCAGGGGCCTGCCTCCTCCCCGCGCTGGTGGGCCAGCAAGAGCCCCAGAATCCGGTAGGTCGCCGCATCGCGTCGGGGCAGGTCGGGCTCGCTCAAGGCCCGGCCCAGCCAGTCCGAGGCAGTGGCCCACTCCCCCCAGATCCAGTGCAAACAAGCCATCTGGTACTCACTAAAAGCCCGCGTCCAGCCCCACTCTTCGGGCACAATTTCGAGGGCCCGCTCCAGGGCTTGCTGGGCTTCGGCGTAGCGCTCCAGGTCGTAGTAGCGCAGGGCCAGGTTGTTAAGGTGGTGCACCTCGCGGCCCACCACCCCCTGCATGCCCTCGAGCAAACACTGGGCCTGGAGCTGGGCTTCCAGCGCAGCCTCGGCATGGCCCAGCGCCGCCAGACAGACCGCGCGGTTGTGGTGAAAACCTATCTGCACGATGCGGTTGGCAGAACGCCCCAGGATGGGCTCGGCCTGCTGGTAGTAGGCAAGGGCCTCGCGGTGGCGCTCGAGCTGGTCGTAGGCAATACCCAGGCGCGATGTGCAGATTGCAGCCTGCAGCTCGTCACCGCGTTGCCGATGAAGCTCTATGAGCTGCTCCAGGGCCTTGATGAGGTCGTGGGTTTTGCGCTGTACAAAAAGCGCCTGGGCCAGGGCGTCCAGCAGCCGCACGCGCAACTCGGGCCGGTCTTCATCGCTTAGGCTTTGTAGCCCTTGCAGGGCCGCCTGCTCGGCCTCGGGCCCGTAGCCGTGTTCGCCCAGACGAATGGCCTCGCGCAGCCAGGCCCGGGCCTGCTGCTCGGGGGTACTGGCCAGAGCCCGCATCCGCTGAATTAGGGCTTCGTGGCGGGAGCCGGTATCAAAGCGGATCATAACCTCACTGAGGGCTTCGTGCAGGTCAAAGGCGGCCTGCGGGTCGCCCTGGCGATCCAGCTGCTCAATGGCCAGCTGGTAGAAACTGGCAGCCTCGGTGAGCCGGTAGGCGTCCTGGGCCCTCTGGGCGGCCTGGATTAGAAACGGAGTCGCCCGAGGGGGCTGGCCCTCGAGCCAGTGACCGGCGATGCGGGCCGGATCGGCCTGCCTGCTTTCCAGATACAGTGCAATCTGCTGGTGGAGATAGGTCTTAATGCTGGCCGGAACACCGCTCAGGGTGGCCTCGTAGAGCAGGTCGTGGACAAAAGCATTGCCGCGCAACAGTTGGGCCGCCTCGAGTTCGGCCCAGGGCTCGAGTAGCTCCAGTGGGGCAGCTTCGAGCACCCGGGCCGCCAGCTCGGGCGAAAAGTCCGGCCCGGCCACGGCTGCGGTGCGAATCAGCCGCTGGGCGCTCAGGGAAAGACGTCCCAGGCGTTGCTGAATCAGGGTGAAGATTTTGCTCGAGACCGGCAGGCGTCCCGGCTTTTGCTGGTCGAGGCTGCCCGACTCCCACAGGCTGCGCAGGGTCTCGAGCAAGAAGAAAGGGTTGCCTCCGGTATGGCGGCCCAGAGCCTGGGCCAGGGTCTGGGTGCTATCCAGCGGTACCGGCAGCTCGAGGCTCTCCAGCAGGCCCTGAACGGCGGCAACGTCCAGTGGCTGCAGATCAATTCGCACAGCCAGTCCGCTCTGTACGGCCTGGCTCAACACCTCCTCCATCCCACTTGAAAGCTCGCCAGCACGAAACGACAGGATGGCCCGCACGGGTTCTGTACGCCCCCAGTACTGGCTAAACACAAAATGCAGCACCTCGAGGCTGGCTGCATCTACAAATTGCAGGTCATCCAGGAAGACCTGCGCCATCCCCTGGGCAGCGGCCGCTCGTACCAGTTCGGCATTGGCCTGGATAAATCGTAGCTTCTCGGCGCGGGACTGAATGGGGGCCTGGGCCGGGCCAAGTTCGGGAAGGATGCGGGCCAGCTCGTGCTTCACCCAGTCTGGCAAAGCCAGGCCAGAAAACCGTCCAAGTATCTGGCGGCAGGTGCGGCTCTGGGTGGCGTAGGGAATCCCCGCATCGCCAGGACGGCCTTCAAAGACCACATACTGGCCCCGGCTTCCCAAAAAATCCTGCGCCAGTCGGCTTTTACCCACACCTGGTTGGCCAGTCACCAGGATCGCCTGTCCCTGAACCCAGGCAGATTCCATTGCGGCCCATTCGGCCTCACGTCCCATAAGCCGGGGTGGGCGCAACACCGAGAGAGGAATTTCTGCCCGCACTTCGGGATCGCTGGGTACAAGTTGTGCTCCCTGCTCGATCAGACCGAGCAGTCCCAGAGTTTCGGGCAGCGGGCGCACCGCCATCTCCCGTTCGAGCACGGTCTCACAACGCTGGTAGGCCGCTATCGCCGCGCTCCGGTCGCCCAGCAGATACCATAGCCGCATCACCCGGCGGTGCGCTACCTCCGAAAGCAGGTCGTGCTCCAACAGACGTTCGGCGTAGACCAGGGCCTCGCGGTACTGCCCGGCCTGCTCGAGGCCATCGGCCAGGGCCAGGAGCGAGTCGCGCCGCAGGTCGGCCAGACGCTCGCGCCGAATCAGCAGCCAGTCGTCGAAGTCGGGGCAGTCATCATAGTCGCAGCCCTCGAGCAGGCGCAGTTCGTGCTGCACCACCTCGGCGTGGCGGCCCGCAAAGTGGGCTACCTCGAGATCCGCCACATCCACATCCAGACCCTGTAGCTCCAGCACATCCCCGCCCAGCACCAGCTCAGCCCCCACCGCCTGCCGCAGCCGCCGCAGAGCCTGGGACAGGTTGTTGCGGGCAGTGGTCTCGGAGGATTCGGGCCACAGCCGACCCGCCAGTCTGGAACGGGTGGTAGGGCCTTCCAGGGTTAGATAGGCCAGCACCCCCGCAATTTTGCGCTCGAGTGGGCGCAGCTGGCGGGTCTGGATATGCAAGGCCGGAACGCCCAACAGTTCGAGTCGGCCTCGAGCGGGAGCGGCCTCGAGTTTTTCCACTGCCTTCGCAGTGCGATTGCGTTCCGGCACTCATCCATTGTAGAAAACCCAAGTCAGGCTTAGTGTTTGTTTCGCACAAGGCTATCCAGCGCCTCGGTTTGACCGGAGCATTCCGGCACAGCCGGTCGCCGGGGATCCGCTACCCTTTGTAAGTATCTTCATGTCAGGGAGGTTGAGGTAGCTGGTGCACCCATTCACGGAACCCAGGCGCGACCATGGAGGTTTCCGAGCAACCCAGAATGCAATCCATCCGAAAACACCCTGTGCCGAAACAGCCCGCATCTGAAGCTACGCACAGGTCTACTGCCTTAGGTTTGCCAGCACGCTTCCGCACCCGGGATGACCACCGCATTACCGCTGTGTTTAAGGGTGCGTGAGCTGGCTCTTATCACTAAGTGGAACTGGACTCTCGAGCACTTCCAGAATTACCTAAGGGTCATTCTGAGGCCGTCAGACCGAAGAAACGGGTGCACTTACGTCCACGGCCTTCAGAGCAGTACAGCGCATCAGACCCTTCAGCGTTAGGCTCTGGGCTGCGGATAGCCGTCCGCTTCCAGCACCACTGCCGCGATCCGGCGGCGCACCTCCACCAGATCGGCGGGGTCGTGCCTGGTCAGACGGCGGGCCGCAGAGGCCATCACCCGCATTTCGTCGCCCTCGGCCAGGCGCGGCAGAATCGAAAGCGCGGCGGCCTGGGCGCGGTCCAGGGTCTGGTACTGGTAGAGCATGGCCATGTCTGCGTAGGGGCCCCCGCCCAGCTTGCGAGCACGCAGCAAGGCACTCTCGGCAGCAAAGATGTCGGTCAGGATGTCAGCAGCCACGGCCATGACTTCCTGCTCCTCTTCGATCTTTTTGCCGTATTTGAGCGCAGCCAGGCCCAGCACTGCCAGGGCCAGCTTTTTGAGGTTCTCGAGCTGGCTCAACTCCTTGTCTTCTGGCTCGTCAAAGGAGGGCTCGAGCAGTTCTTTTTGCAGCTTCATGGCGGCATCAAAGAGGGGCAACTCGCCCTTCATCGCCCGGCGCAGCAACATACCGGGAATCAGCAGTCGGTTGATCTCGTTGGTGCCCTCGAAGATACGGTTGATGCGGCTGTCGCGATAGGCTTGCTCGATGGCGTACTCGCCAGAGTAGCCGTAGCCACCATGAATCTGTACGCCTTCGTCTACGGCATAGTCGAGGATTTCCGAGCCCAGCACCTTGATGATGCTGGCCTCGATAGCGTACTCCTCGATGCCCGCCAGCACCGCTTCGGCAGCGTTGGCCTTATCCAGGCTGCTCAGAGCCTCGTCAATCATGCCCATGGTGCGATACACCGCGCTCTCGCCCACAAAGATGCGGGAGGCCATCTCGGCGAGTTTTTGCTGGATCAGGCCGAAGCTGGCGATGGGTTGACCAAAAGCGACACGCTCCCTGGCATATTTGGCGGAGAGCCCCAGGGCCAGCTTGGCCCCACCAATGGCCCCCGCGCCCAGCTTGTAGCGCCCTACATTCAGCACGTTAAAGGCGATCTTGTGCCCCTTGCCCAGCTCACCCAGCACATTCTCGACCGGCACTTTCACATCTTCCAGAAAGACCTGGCGGGTGCTGGAAGCCTTGATGCCCATTTTTTTCTCTTCGCCACCCAGGCGCAGGCCGGGGGTGTCGTGCTCGATCAGGAAAGCGGTAAGGCCCTCGGAGGTTTTGGCGAAAACCGTGAAAAGGTGGGCGAACCCGGCGTTGGAGATCCACATCTTGGTGCCGTTCAGAATGTAGTGGGTGCCATCGGCACTGAGTTCGGCGCGGGTCTTGGCGCCCATGGCGTCGGAACCGGACTGGGGTTCGGTCAGGCAGTAAGCCGCAATGAGTTCGCCCGAAACCAGTTTGGCCAGGTAGTTGTCCTTCTGGGCTTTGGTACCCCAGTAGACCAGCGGCAGCAGGCCGATGCTGGTCTGGACACCGTAAGAAACGCTAAAACCCCCAGTGGGAGAGAGTCCTTCGGCAATCACGGTGCTGACCGTCTTGGGCAGGTCGAGGCCGCCGTATTCTTCGCTCACCTCCACCCCTAGCAGACCGAGCTCACCGGCCTTCTTGAGCAGCGGGACATTGTGCTCGAGTTCGCCGTGTTCCATGGCCTGAGCCACCGGCCGATACTCCTTCTCGACAAACTGCCGCACGGTTTCCTGGATCATGCGGGTGGTCTCGTCGAAGTCTTCTGGGGTAAAAGGCGTCGTGGTTTGTTCCAGTAGCCAGCCACCGCCCTTGGCCGAAAGTTTTTTATCTGCAACCATAAATGACCTCCGTGCTTGAAGTTAGACCTGCTACAAACTTATACCCGGTCTAAGTTTAGCCAGAATTTACTCCGTAGTCAATCGGCCAGCCCCTGCTCCCAGACTGGGTGGTAACATCTGCCAACTCAGAGCAGGAAACGGGTTCTAGCGTCCAGCGGTCAGAGTAAAGCGACGGTCTTCCTCGGCCAGAAGCCGATCACCTTCCCAAAGCTGCCAGCGTAGTCGGTAGGTGCCTAGGTTACTCGCATAGCGAGTATGCGCTACGCGCACCCCCTGGGGCGGCACTGCGGGTAGGTCGAAACGATAGAGCACCTGAAGCCAGGTGGTGTAGCGCAGCACCTCAAAACCCCGCGAATCTTGCTCGAGCCGGCCACAGTGAAGCCGGTAGCTGGCCTGCTCCAGCCCCACCCCAAAACCTGGGGGAGCCTCGAGCAGCACCAAGCGCACCAGGGGGGCAGGCTGTTCGTGCTGGGTTGCCCAGCGGCAGCGCTCTACCGGGTCGGGAAATGGAACCGGTGGTCTGGGGGGAAAGCCGAACTCGAGGGTGATGGAAAACCCCAGTGACCAGCTAGGGCCACGGGCAATGTCTGTCCAGCGCCGTTCCTCGTAGCGCTGTCGGCCATAAAGCGGTGCTCCGGCTGGACTGGTAAAGACGGGAAAGTCCTCCAGGCTGTAGGGGTGCTGGGGTGTGCTGCCCAGATAGGTGGGGGCACAGGCTGCCAGCCAGATCGCCAGAACGGCCACAAATCCCCTTCGCATCTTTTCCACCTCAGGCAATTGCTAGCAGCATACCTCCATCGCATGAAACCTGTGTTCCGGTACCAGACTAACCTACCGCCCGGCATACACCTCGAATACCCCAGCCGCTCCCATCCCGCCACCGATGCACATGGTTACCATGCCCAGCCCACCCCCGCGCTGGCCAAGTTCGTGAACCAGCTGGGTGGTGAGCTTGGCCCCGGTTGCACCCAGCGGGTGCCCCAGGGCGATTGCCCCGCCGTTGACGTTGACCTTCTCGGGGTTCATCTGTAGCTCGCCCATCACAGCCAGCACCTGTGCAGCAAAGGCTTCGTTGAACTCAATCAGTTGCAGGTCATCTACCTTCATGCCGGCTTTGGCCAGGGCCTTGGGCACGGCTTTGATCGGGCCCACCCCCATGATGTCCGGGTCAACCCCTCCGGTAGCAAAAGTAATGAACTTTGCCAGCGGCTTCAGACCCAGCTCCCTGGCTTTGTCGCTGCTCATCAGCAGCAGGGCGGCGGCCCCATCGGAGTAGGGCGAGGCATTGCCGGCGGTTACGCTTCCACCCTCCTTGAAGGCGGGCTTGAGCTTTCCCAGGCGCTCGAGGCTGGTATCGGCGCGGGGCAGCTCGTCCCTGGCAAAGTGAACTTCCTCCACGCTGCGCTTGCTGCCCTTCCAGCTCACCTTTTTGACCGGAATGGGCACAACCTGGCCAGCGAAGGCCCCGCTTTCCAGCGCTTTGATAGCCTTCTGGTGGCTGGTATAAGCCCAGGCGTCCTGGTCGGCGCGGCTTACTCCCCAGCGCTCGGCGACCCGCTCGGCGGTGAAACCCATCCCGATATAGGCCTCGGTCAGTTCGGGGTGGAGCTGGGTATGAAAGCCCGACATGGGCACCTGGCTCATCATCTCCACCCCGCCGGCCAGCACCACCTCGTTCATGCCGGAGATGATGGCCTGAGCGGCATAGGCCACGCTCTGCAGTCCCGAAGAGCAGAAGCGGTTGATGGTCGCCGCGGAGACTTCTACTGGAAAGCCCGCCCGCAGCACCGAGAGCCGGGCCACATTCAACCCCTGGCCAGCCTCGGGCATGGCGCAGCCCCACTGCACGTCTTCGATAAGGGCAGGGCTCACCCCGACCTTTTCGACCGCTGCTTTCATGACTGTTGCCGAAAGGTCAATGGGGTGTACCGAGGCCAACGAACCATCGCTCTTGCCGCGCCCCACGGCGCTCCTAACTGCACTGACAATTACGGCTTCTTTCATGGTTGCTCCTGAAGTTATACCGAGTCAAAGTTTATTGCAAAGCGGACCTGGGATTCAAGTTAGAAGCCACAGTCGTGCTGGAATATCTTGAGGCGGCTTGTATTTACCGAAAGACCCGGGAGAGCTCGAGCTTTACCCCTAGGGCGGAGTCCACCAACACCTCATCGTCGCGGAATATCTCATAAGCCGTCGGGCCCGAGAACACGTAGACGTTCCTCAGGCCTGGAATCACCAGCCAGCAGGATTTGACCCCGTTACTAAAGTATTTCCTGGCCTTGTCTATCAGCTCTTGCAGGCTCTGGGTGGGCGACAAAATCTCGATGGCGCATAGCGGCGGCTGGGTCATGCGAACTTCGTCCAGAGAGAAATCTATTTCCATCTTGTGGTAGATGGAGATGTCAGGGACGGACTCCCACTCCCCAAAGCCCAGCTTCAGTTCGGAGAAGAGGGTGAACCGCTCCGGGTAGCTGCTCGCCAACGCCGCAATGAGGTTAGCCTGAACATAGCCATGAAGTTTGCTGGGCATGGGCTTGCCTCGCTCTAGTTCGTACTGCGAAACTTCAATCACCTTTTGCATGGTGTTCCCTCTTTAGGGCCAGTGTAGCAGACGGGGGAAGGATGGGCTCGATGTGCGGTGCGCAGGCGCACCCTACAACTCTGCGCCGCTAAAGGGCCGCCAACGCCTTCTGTGAAGCGGTCGTACAGGGTTACGAGGTGCTGCATATCAGTCTGTGCGGGTTAGCGCAATCTGCCCCCAGGGGGTGCGCGTAGCGCATACTCGCTATGCGAGTAACCTAGCATGCCAGACCGAATGGCGGCAGCAAAGTCGTATCAAAGCGCTTACGGTCATCGCCTGGCCATAGTGCACAAGTGTTGCTCTGGCCTCGGGGCTCAGGGCCGCGGTCTGTTCGACCTCGTAAGCCATCAGGGCCTCGAGGTCGTGCGGCGGCGCCCCAAGGTTTAGCTCTTGAGCGATCATGCTCCAGTACATGTGCTTGGTGTCTCGGATGTGCTGTAGCAGCCGTTCGGCCCGCGACCCCTCGTACCCCAACACGCTTGTCACGGATTCGAAAGGGTAGTAGTTGCTGTCGCGGACCAGCTCAAGCAGTTCATCCATAGGGGGTCTCCTCAAGCAAAAATAAGAACCGCGTCCAGGTTCAGTTCCGCAGCGGTTTACCGGTCTTGAGGGTGTGGGCGATGCGCTCCTGGGTCTTTTTGGTGCCTAAGAGCTTCAGGAAGCCTTCGCGTTCTAAGTCCAGAATGTCCTGTTCAGTTACCTCCCGCGCGGGCCCGTCACCCCCACACAGCACATAGGCCACCGCATTCCCCACCAGCACATCGTGTTCACTGGCCTGTTTGGCCTCCTGAAACTGCCACAGGGCATAACGCAAATTCCCGATGCCCTCGGCGCCCAGGGCACGAATTTTCATGGGGGGCTCTGGCACGTAGTCGGGGGCCATAAACAGCACCCGTCTCCTGGCATCGGCAATCAGACGGTCGCGGTTCATAGAGATGCCGTCAGAGGTTCGCAGGAAGCCCATGTTTCGGGCCTCGAGGGCGCTGGTACTGGTCTGGGCCAGCATAATCATCTGGAAAGCCCGCTTCACCCCCTCGAACAGGTCAACCTCGGGGCCATAGGCGGCAAGCTCGCTGGTAAAGCGGAAGAGCATCTCCTTGGTACCCCCGCCCCCCGGCAGCAGCCCCACCCCGGCCTCGACCAACCCCATGTAAAGCTCGGCGTGGGCCTGGATAGCGCTGGAATGCAAACTGAACTCGGCCCCGCCGCCCAGGGTCAGGCCGAAGGGGGCCGAGACCACCGGGAAGGGCGAGCGGCGCAGGCGCATGGCGGTCTGCTGGAAGCGGCGGGTAGCCAGCTCGAGGTCGTCCCAGGCCCCCTCCTGCACGGCCATAATCACCAGGGCCAGGTTGGCGCCGGCGCTAAAAGTGCGGGGGTCTTCATGGCCGATGACCAGGCCTTCGTAACCATTAGCCTCGACCCAGTCCAGGGCCTTGTGCAGCCCGGTTAACGGCCCCTCGCCCAGGGTGCCCATCTTGGCCCGGTTCTCGAACAGGGCCACCCCGTCGCCCAGATCGAGCAGAGCATATTCTTTGGACTCCAGCAGGGTCTTGCCCGTGCTCTTGATCTTGGCCAGGCGGATCACCCCTTCCTCGGCGGGAATAGGGTGGTACTGGCCGTCGAAGCCCAGATACGTGCCGTTTTTGTAAAAGCTGCCCTGGGCTTTTTTCAGCAGTTCGGGCTCGCTCAGTCCCAGCTCGGCGAAGCCCTGGCGCAGGTTGTCCAGCCCTACCGCATCCATGTTCTTAAAGGGGCCTTGCTCCCAGGCGAAGCCCCACTCCAGAGCCCGGTCTACCGAGACGATCTCGTGGGCAATTTCCTGGGCTTTTTCCAGGGCGTAGTGGGCGTTGGTCAAAAACAACTTGCGGACAAAGCTGCCGTACTTGCCGGGCAGGTCGCCCACCCGACGCAGGCGCTCCTCCAGGGGCAGGTCTTTGATGGCCCCAATCTCGTCGGTGCGAAGCTTTTGCTGGGGTCTGTACTCGCCGGTGACGTAGTCGTAGGTCAGGATGTCCTTGCCGACCTTCTGATAGAACCCCGCCCCGGTCTTGTCGCCAAGCTTGTTCTGGGCGATCAGGTTTTCCACCCAGTCGGGCATCGCAAAGTCCTCGCCGGTGGTGTGCGAGAGCTCGGTGGAGACCAGCTTCAGCACGTCCAGGCCAGAGATGTCGCCGGTGCGGAAGGTGGCGCTCTTGGGGCGGCCCACCAGTGGGCCGGTCAGGGCGTCTACCTCGTCAATGCTCAGGCCCTCCGAGACCATCAGGCGCATGGCCTGGGACATGCCAAACACCCCCAGGCGGTTGGCGATAAAGCCCGGCGAGTCCTTACAGATCACCGTGCCCTTGCCCAGAATCCGCTCGCCAAACTTACGCATGGCCTCGAGCACTGCCGGGTCGGTCTCGGGGGTGGGAATCAGCTCCAAAAGGTGCAGATAGCGTACCGGAGCGAAGAAGTGGGTACCCAGGAAACGCTTGCGGAAAGCCTCTCCCCTGCCCTCGAGCAGGGTCTTCATGGGGATACCCGAGGTGTTGGAGGAGACAATAGCCCTGGGGGCAGCGGTCTCGAGCCTGGCAAACAATTCCTGCTTGGGCTCAACCTTCTCGATGATCACCTCGACCACCCAGTCGCAGTCCTTGAGCTTCTCGAGCTGCTCGGTGGTGCCAATTTCGATCAGGCTGGCACGACCCTTGTCCATAAAGCTGGCCGGCCTGGACCTGAGATGACGATCTAAGCCTTTCTTGACGAACTCGAGCTTGTCCTCCTGGCCCGGAATATCCAGCATCACCACCGGCACCCCTGCCGAAGCAGCCAGCGAGGCGATTGCTCCACCCATCGTGCCCGAACCCACCACACCCATCCTCTTGATTCGCATTTTTGCCTCCAGACCTGCAAGACCATCGCGGTTAACTCATGGCTTATGGCTTTTTTTGCTAGACTGCGATCGGCTATTTTTTATACCGAGTATAAGTTTATAACAAGACCACCACTCAGTCTAGCCACCGATCCCCCAAAGGAAAGAGAGGGCCTGCAAAATGCGTTCCACACCCAGTTTTCGGCGGCACTCGGTGTCGTGGCTGAGGTAGTTCTCTTTCAGTTCCTCAATCCGGTTGCGCTTTGAGCCAGTCCGCCACCACCTTCGACCACTCCTCGAGCCCTTCATACACGGCCCAGACTTCTTCGAGGCTAACCAGGCGGCCCTCGAGCTTGTGCGTTTCCACCACCTTTGGCTCTTCCTCGGCATCCACCACAAACACCAGACCTGCATGCACCCTGCTCACCGGAGTATCGTCCATGACAATTAAGCCAGCGGGCTGGGCCGAGTAATGGCGAACCCCAACTTCCTCCAGAAGCTCCCGCCGCAGCCCGTCCAGCACGGGGCCGGAACCTCGTCCGGGAAACGATTCCAGGGATAGGTCTTCGGGGTTGATATGCCCTCCCACGCCAAGCGTGTATAGATCGTGCAGGCGGGCCTCGCCTCCACCCCTGGTGCGGCGCAACAGAAAATACCTTTCGCCGTAGCGCACCACGCCATAGGGGATAATTTGCCGATGGGCGGGGTCTTGCTCGGCCCTGGCTCGAGGCACAAATAAGCCTTCCCGCTCCACTTTTTGCAGCAGCTCGAGGTTCATAGGCAGCAGCCGGTTTTGGGCAGCCGGAAATTCCAACGCGGGCAGGACGTACACTTGCTCCATGCGGGCTACCCTACCATCGGTCAGTCCAGGACAATTTCCCGCCCATCCAGCCAGACCCTGGCAACTCGAGCTTCACCATACAGCGTGAAGAGCGAACCCAAGAGCTGGTCTACCGAGTCGAGGTGGCGGAAGTGAACTTCCAGGGTGCTCCTGGCCTCGGGCTTGATCCACAACACATCGGCGGCCTTGCCGGGGGCAAAGCTGCCCACCACCGCACCATAGCCCAGAATTTCTGCTCCGGCCTGGGTAGCCAGGTAGAGCAGGTGGGCAGGGGTCAGGTTTACGCTATCGGAAGCGTAGCGCTGGGCCATATAGGCCATAAGCCCCTCCTTCAGCAGGCTGAAGCCGGTGCCGCCCCCCACATCCGAACCCAGCCCAAAGCGAACCCCCTGTCGCAGATGCCGGTTCATGGGGAAGATACCGCTGCCGATAAAGGCGTTTGAGCTTGGGCAGTGGGCTACCGCAGCCCTGGTCTCGGCCAGGCGCACCAGTTCGGGCTCGGTCGGGTGGACATTGTGTGCAAACACCGAACGCTCGGAGACCAGATGGAACCGGTCGTAGGTATGCAGATAGTGGTGGCTCCAGGGAAACAGTTCGGCCACCGTCCGAATCTCCTCGGTATTTTCGTTGATATGGGTGGTGAAATGTAGATCGGGATGCTCCTGGAACAGGGTCTGGCAGACCTCCAGAAGGGCCTCGGAGGCCGAGAGCGAGAAGCGCGGCGTGACCGCATAGCGCAGTTTGCCGCGCCCATGAAAGCGCTGGATCAACATTTTTTGCTCGGCATAGCTGCGCTGGGGCGTAGTGTGCAGTTCGGGTCGCAACATCCGATCCGAGCAGATCTGCCCGGCAATAATGCGCAGGCCTGTATCCTCGGCAGCCCCAAACAGGTTGGCGGTGGCGCCCTGGAAGTGCGAGCCAAATACCAGGGCGGTGGTGGTTCCATTGCGCAGGAGGAGCTGGACGAACTCCCGGGCCAGTTCGCGGGCCAGCTTGTTATCGGAAAGCTTTGCCTCCAGGGGCAGGGTACGCTTTGCTAGCCAGTCCAGGAGCGTGTATCCCATCGCCCCGATTACACGGGTCTGCGGGTAGTGCACATGGGTATCCACAAAACCGGGCAACAGGAGCCCTTCGCGGTGGTCGTGCACCTGTGCGCCAGGAAATTGCCTGATCAGATCGGTAAAACTGCCCACCGCAGCAATCCTGCCTTCTGCAATCGCCAGGCCCCCCTCGGAAAAAACTTGCAGGGCTTCCGCCTCGTGGAAGGGATTCTTGGGGGTGTGGACGACCAGGCCACGCAGGATGAGCGTCATGCCGGCCCATTTTACCCATCAGACCGCTCGAGTCTAATTGGTGGGCCAAACGTTCACCCGACCTCGAGCGGCACCAGCGCGCCTTTGTGGACATCCACCAGCCCGTAGTCGGTCAGGCGCAACTCGGGGATGACGGCCAGGCCCAGAAACGAGAGCACCATGTAGGGGTCGGGAATGGTCACACCGAGCGACTGCGCCGCCTGAGCAAGGGCCTCGAGCTTGCGGTTCACCGCTTCCAGGGGCTCGTCGGTAATCAGGCCCGCGATCGGGAGGGCCAGCTCGGCCAACACTTCACCCTCACACACCGCGATCATCCCACCGCCCAGGGCCTCCAACCGCCTGGCCGCAGTCACGATGTCGGCATCCGAGGCCCCGATCGCCATCAGGTTGTGGTGGTCGTGGCCCACGGTGGAGGCCAGGGCTCCCTTTTGCAGACCAAAGGCGGTGACCAGACCCCGGCCAATCTGGCCGTTTTTTCCGTAGCGCTCGAGGCAGATCAGCTTGGCCAGGTCGCGCCCGGGATCGGCGACGATCTCCCCGTTTTGCACGGTGGGCTGGATATGCTCCTCGGCGGTCAAGACCTGATGCGGAATGGCCCGCACCACTCGAGCCTTGCCGGAGATGGCCGGAATCCGCAGGTCCTGAGGTCGCAGGTTGGGCAGTTTGACCGTCTGGGAAACCACCGGCGAGACTCGGGTTCTGGCCAGCTGAAGGCCCGGCTGGCCTTGCTCGGCCACCAACCTGCCGCGCTGGTAGACCCTATTTGCCGTGAAATTCTGCAGATCTTCCAGAACCACCAGATCGGCCTGAAAACCGGGCGCAATGGCTCCCCGCCGCGAGATACGATAGTGGCGGGCCACATTCCAGCTCCCGGCGCGAATGGCATAGACCGGGTCTACCCCCAGCGCGATGGCTTTGCGAACCAGGAAATCCACCCCGCCTTCCCGCAGCAAATCCGAGGGCAGCCGGTCATCGGTCACCAGCCCGATGCGGTCGCAGTGCTGGGACTGGATGAGCGGAGCCAGGGCCTCCAGGTTGCGTGTGGTGGAGCCTTCGCGCACCATCAAAAAACAACCCGCCTCGAGCTTGGCCCTCCCCTCCTCAAGCGTGGTGCTCTCGTGGTCGGAGGTGATGCCGGCGGCCAGATAGCCTTGCAGGAGCCGCCCGGTCAGGGTCGGGGCATGACCTTCAGGCGATTTACGGAAGTGCTCGGCCAGAATGACCTTGTTCAGTTCGCTGGTATCGGCGGCCAGAATGGCCGGGAAGCTCATCAGCTCGGCCACGCCCACCACACGCGGATGCCCCAGTAGATGTTCAATCTCCGCCAGGCCCAGCACCGCGCCACTGGTTTCCAGCGGGGTGGAGGGAACCGAGGATGGCACACAAATCCAGACTTCCAGTGGCAGCCCCTCGCAGGCCTCCATTAGCCACTCGATCCCCGCTACGCCGGCCACATTGCCGATCTCATGCGGATCGGTCACGACCCCCGTTACGCCCCTGGGCACCACCCCCCGCGCATACTCGGCAGGCGAGACCAGCGAGGACTCGAGGTGCACATGCCCATCAATCAGCCCCGGTGCCACATACCGGCCCTGCAAATCCACCGCCTGCACGGCTTGGGCCCCGGCATACTCCGGGCCTACCGCAGCCACCAGAGGCCCCGCCAACAGGATATGGGTGAGCTGAACCTCGAGGCTAAACACATTCACCAGTTGCACATTCTGCAGCAATAGGGTTCCAGGGCGGCGCCCCATCGCTGCGTCCACGGCATATTGAAGTTCGGACAGTTCGGGGCTCATGCTTCACCTGTATTCCGAGCATGGTACTTCAGGGCAATTCACCGTCGCAAGTCGAAGGCCGGTCAAGACTGCGTTATCCAGAAAGTCGGTTGATTCGTGGCCCATATCTGTTTTGCACTATAGCCCTTGACCCGTTCCAAACCTGTAGCTTGAGACCTGCCGCAGGGCACCGGCATAGTTGAGACCAACCAAGCGCTGCGGTAAGTGGGTTTGCGACATAGACCTGGCCTGTGGAATGGCGGTGTAAGAACCCCTGTGTTCCCTGATAGGCCAGTCAGAACACTCACATACCTCACTTTGACCGCTGTCCGAACCCAGGGTCTTGCTAAACCGGTATGATATAGGCCAGGGTTTTTGGGCGATGAACCAGAGTCTCCAGGCCCTCGAGGCCCAACTTAACCAGACCCAGACCCATTCGGAGAAACTGGGGCTGCTGGATCAGCTCTACCAGTTCCTGCGGGTAAGCGATCTGCGCCGGGCCAAAGAGACCGTCGAGGGCATGCTCCTTCTGTCGCAAAACACCGCCTATCCGACCGGGCGAGGTCTGGCCCTCAAAAACCTGGGCGATTACCATTTTCGCCAGGGCAGCCTGCCCGCAGCGCAGGGGTGCCTCGAGGAAGCCCTCTCCATCCTGCGCGGGACGGGCGAGATCAGGGGCGAGGTAGACACCCTCAACGCGCTGGGCAACTTCCACTACTTTCAGGGCAACTTTCCCAGGGCCCTCGAGTACTACCTGGAGGCCCTGGAGCAAAGCCGCAAGTACGAACACAAAGCGCTGGAATCCAATGCCCTGAACGGGGTTGGCATCATCCAGTACACCCTGGGCAACTACCAGGAAGCCACCAAATATTTCCTGCGCAGCCTGGCCCTCAAACGCGAGATCGGCGACCGCCTGACCGAATCGGGCACCCTGAACAACCTGGGGCTGGTCTACCTCGAGATGGGCGATTATCCGGGTGCGGTGCAGCTCTACCGCGAAAGCCTGGGTATCAAACAAACCCTGGGCGACCTCCAGGGCGAGGCCAACGCGCTTTCCAACCTGGGCGTGGTGTTTCAGCGGCTGGGTCGCACCCAGGAGGCCCTCGACTACCACCAGCAGGCCCTGGAGATTGCCGACCGGCTGGGCAGCCCACAGGTGCGGGCTACCTGCCTGGAAAATCTGGGCCGCTCCCAGGCCATGCTGGGCAACCTGGAACCAGCCCTCGAGCTATTCCAGTCCTCCAAAGCCCTTCACCGCGAACTGGGCAATCGCCTTGGTGAACTCAGTGTTCTGCTCCAGATTGGCATGGCCTTGGGCCGCCAGGCCCAGACCGATGCGGCCATCCTGGCCCTGCAGCAGGGGCTCAAGATGGCCGAGGAATTGGGGCCGCAAAAGCCACTGCTCGACTTCCACCAGGCGCTGTCGGGGGTCTTCGAGCAGATCCAGAAACCAGCACTCGCACTGCACCATCTTAAACAAGCCATCGAAATTGAGCGCAGGCTGCACAAGGAGCAGCAAGCCCAGAGAACCGCTGCTCTGCTGGCCGGGTTCCAGGTCGAAAAAGCCCGCCAGGAAGCCGAGATTGAGCGCTTGCGCAACACCGAGCTGGCCCGCGCCAACCGCGAACTGGCCCGCGCCATCGAAAACCTCAAGGAAGCCGACGCCGAAAAATCGCGCCTGCTGGACAAGCTGCGCCAGCAGTCCCGAGAACTGGAGCGGCTGGCCCGTCAGGATCCCCTCACCCGGCTTTACAACCGCCGCTATCTGGAGGAAAACCTCGAGCGCGAGTTTGCCGCCTCGAGGCGCTACAAATTCCCCCTCAGCGTGGCCCTGGTGGACATTGACCACTTCAAACAGATCAACGACTCTTTCTCGCACCAGATCGGGGATGACGTGTTGCGGCTGGTAGGGCAAATTCTCGAGTCCAGTTGCCGTGGGGTAGATTTTGCCTCCCGCTATGGCGGCGAAGAATTTGCCCTGGTCTTCCCCCAGACCGACCTGGTAGGCGCCCTGATCGCCTGTGAGCGGGTACGTCAGCGCATTGCAGGTTATGACTGGAGCGATATTCACCCCCGCCTCGCGGTCACGGTAAGCATCGGCGTGGGCAGCGACCCTACCCTTTCCAATCACGAAAAACTCCTCTCTGCCGCCGATCAGCAACTCTATGCCGCCAAACGGGCCGGACGAAACCGGGTTTTTCCACCGACATAGGGCGGCTGCCGTAGAAAGTACCCCCCACACTCCGAACCCAGTCGCGGAAAACAGGCGTTTTAAATGCACTCAGGAGTGCAACCCGGCGGAAAACCGCCCTGGATCCATGGTTCAAATGGGCGCAACCAATCCTGCCGTTCCTTTGCACTTTACTCGACTTTTTTCGCTCCCGCCGTATGCTGTTCCCATGCGCCTGCATCCAGAAGTGGCCCACGCCCTGCACACCAGGCAAGCGGTGGTAGCCCTCGAGTCCACCGTCATCACCCACGGCCTGCCACGCCCGCTGAACCTCGAGCTGGCCCGCAAACTCGAGGACACCGTACGGCAGGTCGGAGCCACCCCCGCCACCATCGCCATCCTGCCGGGTGAAGTGGTGGTGGGTCTGACCCGGGATGAACTCGAGGCCATCGCCGCCGACGACACTGCCGACAAGGCCAGCTTGTGGAACCTGGGTGCACTGGTAGCCCAGGGCAGAAGCGCAGGCACCACCGTGGCTTCTACCACTTTCCTGGCCCACCAGGCCGGGATCCGGGTCTTTGCCACCGGGGGGATTGGCGGCGTACACCCTCATCCCTACGACGAGTCGGCAGATCTGCTCGAGCTCTCCCGCACCCCCATCGTGGTGGTATCGGCGGGCCCCAAAAGCATCCTCGACCTGGCTGCCACTTTGGAGCGCCTGGAGTCGCTGGGAGTGGCCCTCTTGGGATACCAGACCCACCACCTGCCAGCCTTTCACAGCTCCACCAGCCCCTACCCCCTGCCAGCCCGCGTCGAGTCGGCCCGCGAGGCCGCCCAGGCTTTTCATACCGCCAGGGAATTGAGGCTGCCTGGGGCCACCCTGGTACTCAACCCCATTTCCAAAGGGCTGGACTTCGACCAGGTGCAGCGCTGGGTCGAACAGGCCACCCAGGAGGCCGCCAGGGCCGGGGTGGGCGGCAAGGCCCTGACCCCCTTCCTGCTGCGGCGCATCTCCGAGTTGAGTGAGGGCCAGACCGATGAGGCCAATCTGCGTCTGCTGGAAGAAAACGCTCGTCTGGCTGCGCAAATTGCACTGGCCCTGGCCCAGCTATAGCTTGCTGTGGCGCACACTCCTGCGGGCATATACGCAAGCTACATCTGTGGCATAGAATAAGGCGCCATGTGCGAGCTGGGGAAGCGGCTGAAAGAATCCCGTGAGGCCAAAGGGCTGGAATTGGCCCAGGCAGCGGAGTTTCTTAAGGTTCGACGGGTCATGCTGGAGGCTCTGGAGAACTGCCGTTTCGACGAACTGCCCGAACCTGCCCTGGCTCGAGGCTACCTCAAGCGCTATGCCCAGTTGCTGGGGCTCGACCCCGCCCCCTTGCTGGCCCTCTACCCCATCGGCACCCCCGAGTCTGTGGGGCCAGCCGGTACTACCCAGGCCGCTCCCGGCCCCAGAACCCCCCTCTCCCCCTCAACCCGGGTATGGCCCTGGCTCATTCCGCTGGTTTTGCTGTTGGTGGTACTGGGCTGGCTTGGACTTCGGGCGTTGAGTCCGCCCGGTACACCTGCTCCGGTACAGTCCATCCCTACTCCCCTCACCCCACCACCCCCCCCGCAAATCAGTCTGCGTATCGCCACCCAGCCCACCGGAGCCCGGGTCTATCTGGATGGTTTCTTGCTGGGGCAGGCCCCGCTCGAGGCCAGGGTCGAAGCCGGGGAGCGTACCCTCCGCATCGAGGCCGCAGGCTTTCAAAAATACGAACAGGTGCTCACCCTGCAAAACGACCGCAACCTGAGTTTCGCCCTGACCCCCGTTCCCCCTGCGCCCGCACCCAGCACCCCCGCACCAGCCGCCCCACGAACCACACCCCCCACCGGCCTGGTGCTCAGGCTCGAGGGAACCAGTTGGATTCGCGTCACCGACGGACGCACGGGCCAACAGCTCTACGAGGGAACGGTGTCCAGCGGAACCCAGCTCAGCTACCCCCTACCCGTGGTGGTACGTGCGGGCAATGCCGGGGTGGTGCGGGTCATCGTCAACGGCCAGGATCGGGGCCGCATGGGCAGTGTGGGACAGGTAGTAGTGTTGCGCTACGGAGAGTGACGCGGACTTTGACCGTGCAATTGCAGGCTGCGCTACGGTTGGTTGAATTCAACCCGGTGTTCAGACCCGCTACCGTTTGAGGAAATTTCCCAGCATCCGCACCACGTCGTCCACCGCACTGCCATCGCGGTTCTGGTCGAGCAGCATGTTGACCAGGTTGAAGGCCTGGGGCTGTTGCTGTTGCATCTGCCCGGTGGCTTGTCCCAGCAGCTCCAACAAACCCCCCGCCCCAGCCCCCTCTTGTCGGGTGGTTTTGCCCAACGCCCCCATCACCACCGGAGCCAGCATTTCCAACAATCCCCCGATCTGGCCGGGATTAATGCCGGTAGCCTGCCCGATTCCTTGTTGAACCGCCGCCTGTTGCCCACCCAGTACATGCCGCAGGATTCCGGCCCCCGGCCCTGGCTGAGCATGGCCCCAAAAGCCCATCAGATCGTCCAGTATTCCACCATCGTGATCGCGTTGCAGCGCATTCGCCAGTGACTCGGCCCCCTGCGGGTCGGCCGCATTGCGCTGCAAGCCCTGCAAAAGGGCAGGCAGTGCCATCCCGATGGCGCCCTGCACCTGGGTATCCGAGGCCCCCAACTGGCCCGCCATTTGCTTGACGGTATTTTCGTTAAGGGCCGCACCCAGCAAATCCATGAGTCCTGCCATGATGACCTCCGGTTTCCAAGAAACCTTTGAGATTTTAGCATCCCCGTGTGCAGAACTTTTGCAGGCAAAGCCCCCCGCTTGAATACCGTGCGGAACCGCTAAGGCCCGATTCCTGCTATACTCGCCCCTGTTGCGCGCCACCGGGCGCACAGGAGATGCAATGGCAGGCAAGGTCGGGTTTGTAAGTCTGGGCTGTCCCAAAGCCCTGGTAGATTCGGAGCAGATTCTTTCACGCCTGCGGGCCGAGGGGTACCAAACCGCCCCCGCCTATCAGGATGCCGATGTGGTGGTGGTGAATACCTGCGGCTTTATCACCCCAGCGGTGGAAGAGTCGCTAGCGGCCATTGGCGAGGCCCTTTCGGAAAACGGCAAGGTGATTGTGACTGGCTGTCTGGGTGCCCGACCCGAGGTCATCAGACAGGCCCATCCCCAGGTGCTGGAAGTCACCGGCCCTGGCGAGGTAGACCGGGTGCTCAGGGCCGTGCGCCAGGTCGTGCCAGCGGACAAGAACCCCTTCACCGCCCTCATTCCCCCTCAGGTCAAACTGACCCCGCGCCACTACGCCTACCTGAAAATTGCCGAGGGCTGCAACCACCGGTGCAGCTTCTGCATCATCCCCAGGCTGCGCGGCCTGCAAGACAGCCGCGACGCCGCTGACATCCTGTATGAGGCTACCCGGCTGGTCGGAACCGGCACCAGAGAGCTGCTGGTGATTGCACAAGACACTTCAGCCTACGGGATGGATATCCGCCACCGCGAATCGGAGTATGCGGGCAAGAAGGTGCGGGCCCATCTGGTGGATCTGGTGAACGAACTGGCCGGGCTGGGAGCCTGGCTGCGCCTGCACTATGTCTACCCCTACCCCCACGTGCGTCAACTGATCCCGCTGATGGCCGAGGGCAAGCTGCTGCCCTACCTGGACGTGCCACTGCAACATGCCAGCCCCAAAATCCTGCGGGCCATGCGCCGCCCTGGGGGGGCCGAGAGCCACCTCGAGACCCTTCGGGAATGGCGCTCTATCGCCCCCGACCTGGCGATCCGCTCGAGCTTCATCGTGGGTTTCCCTGGCGAGACCGAGCAGGACTTTGAGCTGCTGCTGGATTTTATTGCCGAGGCCAGGCTGGATCGGGTGGGCTCTTTCACCTACTCCGAGGTGCCGGGGGCCGACGCCAACGCCCTGCCGGGGGCCGTGCCCGAAGAGGTCAAGGAAGAGCGCAGGGCCCGTTTTATGGAGTTGCAACAGCGGATTAGCCTCGAGAAAAACCGGGCCAAGGTGGGTCAAACCTTGGAAGTCATCATAGACCACTACGGCGAGCTGCCCGGACAGGTGGTGGGCCGCTCCAGGTACGATGCTCCGGGCATTGACGGGCTGGTCTATGCCGAGACCGACGGGACGGTCAAAATGGGCGACATCATCAAAGTAAAGGTGAACCGGGCCGAAGCCTACGACCTGCATGGCGAGATGGTCGGGCTGGTGCCCTGGAAACCGGGAGTGCCGGTGATGGGCAACATAGCCATAGAAACCATTCGGGTGTAAGCTGGGCCAAGTTCTGGCTATGGAACCTTTACAAGTCAACCTCGGCTTGGAAACTGGGTTAAGCGCAAGACCTGAACGCTCTGTCCATAGGGTGCAGAGCGAAAGTTCTTTTTGCACCCAACCTCCCGCACCAGGCCCACTGGACAAGGCGGAGCGGAGCTGGCCATGTTTATCGTAATTGCCGGCGGTGGCGAGATCGGCTCGCAGATTGCCAAGGCCCTGCACACCCAGCACGACCTGGTGGTGGTGGATACCAACCCCGAGGCCAAGGAACGGCTGGGTGGGCTGGATGTGCAGGTAGTGATTGGCAGCGTCACCGACCCCGAAACCTTGCGCGAGTCCAAAGTAGACCTCTGCGACACCTTCCTTGCGACCACCAACTGGGATGAGGTCAATCTGATTGCCTGCATGCTGGCCAAGGGGCTTGGGGCCAAGGAAACCCTGTGTTTTGTGGGCAAACAATCCTATGTGGATATCCTGACCGACCCCCGCACGGTGGAGATTCTGGGCACCCGCATTGACCAGGTGTTCTGGCCCCAGCGCTCGCTGGCAAAGGAAATTGTGGAGGTAATCCGAATTCCGGGCGCGCTGGACACCGAGGTGCTGGCCGGGGGGCGGCTGCGCTTTGTGGAGTACCAGGTGCGCGAGGGTGGCCCCTATGCGGGCAAGGAACTCGCGCTGCTGGACTGGCCCAATGGCAGTTTTATGGCCGGCATCCTGCGCGAGGGAAAGTTCTTCGCCGCTACCGACCCGAACTTCAATCAGCTGGCCCTCGAGCCCGAAGACCGCATCTTTTTTATGACCACCCCTCCGGGCTTCGATGCCATCCAGGCCTGCTTTGCACCGCGTGAGCGGGTACGGCGGGTGATGGTGGTGGGAGGCGGCAATGTAGGTTTCATGGTCACCCAGGAATTGCTGCGGCACCGCCTCGAGGTCACCATCATTGACCACAACCCCGACCGTTGCGCCTGGCTGGCCGAACACCTGCCGGGTGCCCTGGTGCTGGAAGGGGACGGCACCGACCTGGAACTGCTCGAGTCGGAAGGGCTCGATCATGTGGATGTGATGGTGGCCGTCACCGAAAATGACGAGAAAAACCTGCTGGTCTCGCTCCTGGCCAAGCAGGTCGGCGTGGCCAAGGTCATCACCCGGGTCAACCGGGGGGAAAACCGCCGCCTCTTCGAACACGTGGGGATTGACATCCCCCTCACCCCCCGCGCCGCCGCAGTGCGGGAGGTGGTGGACTGGATCGCCCCCGACAACGTGGATCACCTGGCCCTGATCGAAGACCAGGTGGAGCTGCTGGAGTTCGAGCTACCCGGCGACTTCCGCGAAACGCCCTTCGACAAATTATCTCTGCCCAGGGGCGCGGTAGCGGTGGCCCTCGAGCGCGGTACCCGGGTCTATCTGCGCGCCCCTATGCTGGCAGTCACGGCTGGCGACAAGCTACTGGTACTGACCGACCGGCAGGTGGCGGATGAAGTCCTGGCCCAGGTTCGCTAAGGCCGCCCAGTCCAACCCCATCCCGGTCGCCACCTACATGACCGGCACGGTCTACATTGCCCTGGGCGCAATAATGGCAGTGCTGGGACTGGCCGACCTGCTCCTGGGGGCAGATGCGCTGGGCTTTTTTGTGGGCGCAGTAACCGGACTGGGGCTGGGCCTGATCCTGCGCAAACTGGGAAGTCCCCAGGCCGAGCCGCGCCGGGCCGAAGCCCTGCTCACCGTGGCCGGGCTCTGGATTATGGTTCCCATCCTGGGTGCCATTCCATTCTGGATTTCGGGGGGTATGCACTACCTGGATGCCCTGTTCGAGGCCACCTCGG
>NZ_CALMCQ010000206.1 GCF_937863175.1 uncultured Meiothermus sp.
TTTTTCGCCGACCGTCCGGGAGGGGGGTGCTCCCGGATTCAAAAAGATCGCCTCGGGGTCTCCGGGTTGGAGGATGATCTCTTTGCATCCGGTATGGGCTAGCGCAGGCCGAAAACCTGCCTGAAGAAGCCCACCGTGGCCTGAACGGACTCCTGAGCTACCCTGGGATTGGGGGTGAAAACCACCTCGCCGCCGCGTCCTTTATGGGCAAAGGGGTCGTTAACCCTGATCTCGGGCTCGAGGCGATCCCAGGCATGGGTGGCTCCCGGATAGACTCTAGCCGTGATGGAAGGGTTGTTGAGACCTTGTACGAGCCTGGAACAGGTGTCGGGGTCGTCGTAGGTATCGAGTGCCCCGGCCTGAATCAGGACAGGAGCACCGGTAAAAGCCCGGAAATCGTACCCAGGTACAGCATTGTAGACCCAGCACACCGGGTACAGAGGGGCATGGGCGGCAAACCTCAGGGTTCTGCCCAGGTACTGCTCGGTGTAGGGGGCGGTGGCGGAGAGCATCGAGACGACCCCACCCCAGGAGAAGCCCATAATGCCAATGCGGGCTGCGTCAAGCTCGGGCCGCTCCGCCAGATATTTGAGTGCCCCGAACGCATCGGGAAGGGTCTCGGGAACCCCTCTGGGCCGGGAGAGACCGCCAATAAACCCCCGTGCCGCCCACATGTCAATTTCCAGGGTGGCAATTCCGACCCGGTTGAGGGCCTGGGCATAGAGGCTACCCCGGCTGTCTACCCCGGCTGAACCGTGCACGATGACCACGGCTGGGAGCTTTGCGCCTGCGCTCGCGGGCGGCAGGCGCAGTTGCGCTGCCACCGTGAGCGGCCTGGCTGCATCCAGCGAGGGAAAATGCACGTAGTGAACACGGGGCATGGGTTCAAAACCCTGTGCTGTCACCACAGACCCAACCAACCAAACAGCGATTCCCAGAAACAGGTGCTTCATCCGGCCTCCTTTATAGGTGCAGGGATAGCTTATACCAGGTCTGCGCTGGAGCGATAGAAGACCCCCCATAATTTTCCGATAGAGTTTCGCTCGAGCGCTTCGTCTTTTGGTCATTTCGCTGCGGAATTGGCCTCAAACCCCAACGCGTCCCATCCAGACCTGCCGTCCCGGTCTATGCGGGAGCGTTCTTTGCTGGGGGCAAAGCTGGCAAACCAGTCGCGCAGATCGGGCTCGAGGCCCATCAGCACCTTATGCACAGATTTTTTTGAGAGTGGCGCCGCTTGCAACAGACCTTGCAAGAGCAGATCCCCCTTTTCCTCTACCAGCCTGGCCGCCTCGGTGGTGAACTGCCCCTGGAACCAGAGCTGGTCGGAGAGCCCCTTGGGTTTGGTCTCGTAGCTACCCAGGCTCGGTTCGCTGGGTACCAGATGCGCCAGCAGAATGCCCCACAGCCTGGCTTTGGGGTATAGCTCCGGCAGGGCCTGGTGCAGTGCAAAAAGGTAAAGGTAGTTTGCCACAAACTCATCCACCCATTTGGTGCGGGTGCGCAGCTTCCAGGCCACGGCTACTGCGTGGGCGTACTCGTGTCCCAGGTTGAGGTCCAGAAAGTCGCCTGGCTGGCCCGGCGGCCTACCGGCCCTTTTGATGGCAGGAACCAGGGTCTCGCGCAACCGCCATACGAAGCGCTCGGGATAGCGGGCGGGCAGGAACAAGTAGAGCCCATCCTTAAGGCTGGTGCGCTGGAAAGGAAAGCCGTAGGGATGTTTGATGCGGGTTTTCCAGTCGGCCTCGCTCAGTACCAGCAGATGCACCGGAGGAATCAGGGCATAGCCCGACAGTACTTCGCGCAATGAAAGTAAATACTCCTGCATGGCCCTGGCCCGCAGTACCGAGCCATCGGAAGCTTGCAGGGGAATGTGGGGGTGGGGGAGGGCCTGCACAGCCTTGATTGTAGCTTCTATGTATAGCCGAGAATTTCCTTGCGTTTGTGGCCCCACTCGAGCGCACTCGCAATCCCCTGGTCAATCGAAAACTCGGCCTTCCAGCCCAGCAGGTCCAGGGCCCGGTCGGCGTTGGCATAGGCCCCCGCCACATCGCCCGGACGGGGTGCGGCCTCCCGTTGGGGGATGCGCTGCCCATACACCCGCTCGAAAGCCGCCACCAGCTCCTTGACGGTAACACCACGGCCCGTGCCCAGGTTGATAACGGCGTAGGGGCTGGCGGTTTTTTGCATGACCACATCAAACTGCTCCACCGCCTTTACATGGGCCATCGCCAGATCCCAGACGTGGATGTAGTCGCGGATGCCCGAGCCATCGCGGGTGGGCCAGTCCACCCCGGTAATGGTGAACTCCGGCAGTTTGCCCAGTGCCACATCCACCATCTTTCCCAGCACATGGCTGGGCTCGCGCACGTGGATGCCGGAGCGCATCCTGGGGTCGGCCCCGATGGGGTTGAAGTAACGCAGCGCGATCCCCCGAAGCGCGGTGGCTCTGGAGAGGTCTTCCAGCACCATCTCCATCATGTATTTGGTGCGGGCATAGGGTGAGCTGGGTTTGAGCGGCGAGGCCTCGGTCACCTTGAACCCCGGCACGGCATCGTAGATCGAGGCCGAGGAACTGAACACCACCCTGGGATAGCCCAGCTCCTCTACGTTTTTGAAGAATTCCAGGCTCTTGCAGACATTCTCGAGGTAGTAGCGGTAAGGCTGCTCTACCGACTCCGGCACCACAATCAGGGCCGCGCAGTGGACGGTGCTGTGGATCTCGGGGTGTTCATGGAAGATGCGCTCGAGCAAGCCACGGTCGGCAATGTCGCCCTGGTAAAAAATCTTCCCCTCGGTAAAGGCCCTCTGCCCCGTTACCAGGGAGTCCAGCAGTACTGGCATATGACCCGTGTCGAGAAGTGCGTTGGCGATGGTGCTGCCGATATAACCTGCCCCACCGGTAATCAAAACCTTCATAGGACTGATTCTACCGTGACCCAGATCTACCTGATGACGTAATACGAGATTCAGATAGATCATCGGCATCGGCACTACACAGCACCAGGTTGCCGTCACTGTGAGCCCTCGTAGAGCGCGAAGCAGTCCAGCGCACCCGATCACCCATGGGTTGTTCTCCTGGCAAGAACCAGGGAGGGGGCTATGGCCTCCAGGCATTAGCTCGCTCTACCGGTTGTACAAAGGCCATCTTTCTCAGGTTTTGCACTGAGGGACTGGTTGCGTCTGGCCCAGAGCGCGATAGTATCTGGAATATGGGTGCACTGGATGGGCTTAAAGTTCTCGATCTCTCGCGTATTTTAGCAGGGCCGTTTTGTACTCAGATGCTGGCCGATCTGGGCGCGGAAGTCTGGAAAATTGAACCGCCCAAAGGAGACGACACCCGCACCTGGGGGCCTCCATTTTTATCGGAACATCAGCCACCCCCTTCTTCCCTGGCAGGAGAAGGCGAAGCAAAGCGGAGGTTGCTGGCATCGGGCCGGGGGGGAGATGGCAGAGATGCCAACTGGAAACTCGGGTCAGAAGGCGAGAGTGCCTATTATCTCTCCTGCAACCGGGGCAAGAAGAGTGTGGGGGTCAACCTGAAAGACCCCAGAGGCCAGCAAATTGTACAGAACCTGGCCCGCCGGGCCGACGTGCTGGTGGAGAACTACAAGACCGGCGATCTGGCGCGGTATGGCCTCGACTATGCCGCCCTAGCCAGGCTGAACCCCCGGCTGATCTACCTGTCCATCACCGGCTACGGACACACCGGCCCCAGAGCACACGAGCCGGGCTACGATGTGGCGGTGCAGGGGCTGGTGGGCATCATGTCGGTCACGGGGGAGCCGGAGGGGCCACCCATGCGCGTACCGGTGGCCTGGATTGACCTGATGACCGGCATGAATGGGGCCATCGCGGTTCTGGCGGCGCTCCAGGAGCGGGCGCGGAGCGGGCTGGGCCAGCACCTCGATCTGGCCCTGTTCGACGTTGGGCTGGCCGCGATGGTCAACCTGGCCCAGAGCTATCTGGTCACGCACGAGCTGCCCGAGCGGCTGGGAAACGCCCACCCACAGATTGTGCCCTATGGGGCATTTGAGGCAGCGGATGGCTGGTTCATGCTAACCATTGGCAATGACGAGCAGTACCGGCGGGTTTGCGAGGCGATGGGCCACCTCGAGCTCTGGGAGGAGGTGCGTTTTCAGACCAACGCAGGCCGGGTCAGTCTGCGGGCCGAGCTGCTGCCCAGACTCGAGGCCATTCTGCGCCAGAGGCCCCGCAAAGACTGGCTCGAGCGCTTCACCAGGGCTGGCGTCCCGGCCACGCCGGTCAACAGCCTGGCCGAGGCTCTGGCCGAACCGCAGGCCCATGCCAGGGGAATGCGCCTGGAAGTCGCGCACCCCACCCTGGGTTCCATTCCGCTGGTGGGTTCGCCGCTGGCCCACCTATCCCGCACCCCCGCACAGCTTTATGCCCATCCCCCTTTGCTGGGCGAACACACCCAGGCGGTGCTCTCCGAGGCCCTGGGCTACTCCCCCCAGCAGATCCAGCAACTGGTTGAAACCGGGGTGGTTCGGATGGCAACCACGGTAAAGTGAAACTGAACGGAGACGGGTTTATGCGCTGGGTATGGCTTCTAGGGCTTTTGGTGCTGGCTTCGTGTGTTCCCGCCCCTCAGGTACGGCAGGTGCAGGGGCTTTCGGGGCCGGTAAACATCACTTTTGATGGCTGGGGTGTCCCATACATTCAAGCCCTTTCTAGCGATATGGATGTTTTTTTTGCCCAGGGCTATGTCCACGCCCAGGATCGGCTGTTCCAGATGGAGCTGGGCCGCCGCGCCGCACAGGGCCGGCTATCGGAAATTCTGGGCAGTGGGGCCCTCGAGCAGGATCGCTTCTTTCGGATCTGGGGCTTCTACCGCGCTGCCCAGGCTTCGCTGCCCAACCACGCCGAGTTTACCCGCCGCGCCCTGGAAGCCTATGCGGCAGGGGTTAACCAGTACATCCGTGAAGGGAACCGACCCCTGCCCTTTGTGCTGCTGGGCTTTGAACCGGAGCCCTGGACGCCGGTGGACTCGCTGGCCTGGGGCAAGCTTCAGTCTTACGACCTGGGGCAGACCTGGCAGGATGAGATTGACAACACCTTCATCGTGCAAAGGGTCGGCCTGGAAGGATTCAACGATCTGCGCGGAAGCTATCCCGCCGGCTGGCCCACCGTCTTGCAGCCGGGGGAGTTCCGCGCGGATGGGATGGGCCTTGACCCGGTTAATGAGCCGCCCGATACCCAGAAGATATCCCCGGCAACCCTCGAGGCCCTGCGGTATATCGGCGTCTTCTCGCAAACCCTCCGCATCGCCGCACAGAACCCCGACCAGGGCTCCAACAACTGGGTTTTGAGCGGTTCACGCACCACCACCGGCAAGCCGCTTCTGGCCAACGACCCCCATCTGCGCCTGCAAAACCCTGCCCTGTGGTACATCGCCAGCCTGCGCGGCCCCGGTTTCAATGCGATGGGGGCCAGCATCCCAGGGGTTCCGGGGATTTTTCTGGGCCGCAACGACCGGGTGGCCTGGGGTGCGACCAACGTCCGGCCCGATGTGATGGATTTGTTCGTGCTCGAACTCGAGGGCCAGTCCTACCACACCCCGCATGGCCTGGTGCCCCTCCGGCTGCGCCAGGAGGTGATCGAGGTGAGGGGGGCGGTTCCCCAAAGCATCATGGTGCGCGAGAGCGAGCACGGCCCGGTACTTTCCGATCTGGGGCCGGCCTTTTTGCGTCCGGGCCTGACCCGTGGCGCGGCCATCGCCAGCCCTGACCAGGCGGTCTCGGTGCGCTGGACGGGTCTTGACCCACAGGACACCACCCTGGACGCCTACCTCGGCATGAACCGCGCCCGAAGCGCCGAGGAGTTCCGCCAGGCCCTCCGGCGCTACGTGGCCCCCATGCAGAGCTTTGTCTATGCCGATGCGGAGGGAAACATCGGTTTTTTTGCTCCAGGCTGGGTTCCGGTGCGCGACTGGGACGGGCGCTTCCCGGCCAGCGCCCGAAAGGGACAGCGGTGGCAGGGGTATCTTCCCTTCGAAGGCCTGCCCCAGATAACCAACCCTCGAGCAGGGTTTATCTCGAGCGCCAACAACCGGATTCTGCCCCACGGCGGGCCAGATATCTCCACCTTCACTACCGAGGTTTTCCGCGCCCAGCGCGTCCGTGAGCTGATTCTGGCTACACCCAGGGCCAGCCTCGAGGACATGGCCCGCTGGCAGGGCGATACCTACTCGATCATTGCGCGGGAGATGCGGCCTGGCCTGCTGGCCCTGCAACCCCAGAGCGAGGCGGCCCGACGCCTGCAAAACGCAGTGTGGGGCTGGGATTTGCGGGCGGAGCTGGACTCGGTAGGCGCTACAGCCTTTGCCTTCTACTACCGCGAGGTTTCGCGGATGCTGGAAGACGAGCTGGGCCTGCGTTACCCTCCGTTGCCCTACACCTTCGTCAAAACCCTGCGCGAGGATGGGCGCTGGTGCAAAAATTCGAGCCAGAATATCCAGAACTGTGCCGAGTTCATGTCGCTGGCTTTAGAGAAAGCTGGAGCCGAACTCGAGCACCGACTGGGCTCCGACCCGGCCCAGTGGCGCTGGGGAAGGCTGCACCAGGCGGTTCTCAATTCGACCCTCTCCTCCACCCCGCTGGTCGGCGGCCTGTTCAACCGCACCCTGCCCACCCCCGGCTCAATGCACACCGTCAACGTCGCCAACTACAACCAGGACACCTTCCTGCACACTTCCGGGGCCAGCCTGCGCACCCTCTTCGACCTCTCCAACCCCGACCACAGCCGGATTATCTACCCCATGGGACAGTCATCGGATGTGCTTAGCAGCAATTACGACAACCTGCTCTGGCTCTGGCGGGATAACCAGACCCTACCGCTAAGCACGCGCCCAGCCGATGGGGGCCACCGACCATAAAGGCGGAACCAGGAGCACCACCAAGCCCTAAATAAGCACGCTCACCGACTGGTTGGTGTGCACCCGGCGGATCGCCTGGGCCAGCAGCGGCGCAGTGGGCAGGATGGTATAGCCCAGGGCTGGGTTGAGCGCGATGGTATCGGTAAAAACCACCTCACGGATGGCCGGATGGGCCAGATTCTCGCGGGCACTGCCCACCAGCACTGCGTGCGAAGACATTACCACCACCTCGGGAAGCGCCCCGGCGGCCACCAGGGCTTCCACCCCGCGTCGGATAGTTCCGCCGGTGGAAATGATGTCGTCAATGATTAAGGGGCGCTTGCCTGCCACATCCCCAATCACATAGCTGACCTGGGTCTCGCGAGGGCCGATGCGCCTTTTTGCCAGAATTGCCAGCGGGAGGTTCAGGCGCTCGGAAAGGCGGCGGGCTTGTTCGGCCCGCCCCGAGTCGGGCGAGACCACTACCGCATTGCTGGTCAGATGCTGGTTTTCCAGGTATCCGGCAAAAAGCCGTACTGCTGAGAGTTCGTCTACCGGCTGATAAAAAAAGCCCTGAATCTGCGGGGCGTGCAGGTCAACGGTAATCACCCGGTGGATTCCAACATGCTCTAGCAGACCTGCTACCAGCCGGGCGGTGATGGGCTCGCGGCCCTGGGTTTGTTTGTCCTGGCGGGCGTAGCCAAAGTAGGGAATCACCGCATTGATGCGTTCGGCACTGCTGCGGCGCACGGCATCGGCCAGCACCAGTAACTCCATCAGGTTATCGTTGACGGGGGGAGCGGTGGGCTGGATCAGGTATACATCGTCTCCGCGTATGCTTTCCAGCAGGCGAACCTGCACCTCGCCATCGGGAAAGCGTTCAACCGTGGCTTGGCCTAGCGTGATACCCAGAGCTTTGGCAACGGCTTCGGCCAGGGGGCGGTTGGCATTGCCGCAAAAGAGTTTGACATGTCCGCCGTTGGTGTGCTCCAAATCCTCCACAGGTTCGGATCCCAACCGCTGCTCAATTACGGATGCTCCCCCCATGCTTCCTCCTCCTCGAGTACCCGCACCACTGCCAGCCCAACGAGGTCACCTGGATACCTCAGTATACCTGGGCACCCGACCAGGAATCAGAGTGCCTGCAAGGTGCAGTCTTAATATAGAGCAGGCTGGGTCACAGAAAGCCGGCAAACCTGAGTCTGCTGGGGGGACTTGCTGTCAGGCGGGGCGACGAACCAAACCATCGCCCTGGCGATGAGGCTTGACGAGCCCGGGCTTGCCGCCTATACTTTCCTTTGCTGTTTGCGGGGCTGTGGCGCAGCTGGGAGCGCGTCTGAATGGCATTCAGAAGGTCAGGGGTTCGAATCCCCTCAGCTCCACCAGGAGAACCAAAGCAAAGCCCGTGGATGACTTTCACGGGCTTTTGTATTGCTGGTCCGGAGATTCAACTACCCCCTCACACGGTGCGTCATCAGGCGCAACCCTACCAGGATCACAAATACCGTGCTGCCCTCGTGGGCCAGTACACCCAGTGGAAGCGGCACCATTCCGGCCAGCGCGAAGGCTCCCACCACTACGATTACACCCAGGGCAAAGCTCAGGTTGAAGTAGACCGTTCGGGCGGTGGAGCGGGCCAGCTTCTGGGCCCCTACCAGCCGGGTCAGGTCGTTTTTCATCAGCACCAGGTCGGCGCTCTCGAGCGAGACATCGGAGCCTGTTGCCAGCGAGACCCCCACCTCAGCGGCGTTGAGGGCCGGGGCGTCGTTGATGCCGTCACCCACCATGACCACCGCGCCGGTTTGCCCCAGTTGCTGTACACGCTGAAGTTTCTGCTCGGGCAACAGTTCGGCGTAGACCTCGGAGATGCCTATCTGGTCGGCGATATGGTCAGCCACAACTTTGCGATCACCGGTGAGCATCACCACCCGTGCTCCTTGCTGCTTGAGGCTGGCGATGGCCCGGGCGGCTTCCGGGCGGGGGGTGTCGGCCACACCCAGGAGGGCGATAGGGTGGCGGTTGGCGCCCAGCACGGCGGTGGTCTGCCCCAGGCTTTCCAGGGCGTGCAGGCGCTGCTCGAGGGTGGGGGAGAGTTCGATGCCCAGCTCGCCCAGCAGACGGCGGTTGCCCACCCAGACCTGCGAGCCGTCGGCCAGCACCCCCACTACCCCATGGCCCCGGATGGCCTGGATCTCACGCACCTCTGGTACCGGGCCAGTCCAGGCCCGGGTGATGGCCTGCGCGATGGGGTGTTCGCTGTAGCGCTCGATCCCGGCGGCCAGGGCGCTGGCCTCGGCCTGGCTGCCTTGTAGAACCTCGAGGCTAACCAACTGCATGCGTCCCTGGGTAAGGGTGCCGGTCTTGTCAAAAACGAAGATACTGCCTCTGGCGAGGGATTCCAGGGCAGCCCCGCTTTTGAACAGCGCCCCGGCCCTGGCTCCTGCAGCCATGGCCGACAGAACCGCGGCAGGGGTGGCAATCACCACCGCACAGGGACTGGCCACCACCAGGAAGGTCATGGCCCGGTACCAGGCCTGGGCGGCCTCGAGCCCAAAGCCATAGTGGGCCATCGCAAACACCAGGGGGGCC
>NZ_CALMCQ010000207.1 GCF_937863175.1 uncultured Meiothermus sp.
GGCAGCCACTGCGTGCGGGATAGCGTAGTGGGTGTGGATCAGCTCGAGGTGTTCTTCGCGGATGGCCCGCTCGAGCGTCCCCGCCAGTGCCAGGGTGTAAAGGGGAGCCGGAAAAACCGGATAGTTCGGCACTTCAACCGGAACAAACTTCGCTGGACTACCCTCGGGCAGGCGCATGGGAAGCTCGGTGGCAAACAAAAAAACCTGGTGCCCCCTTCTAGCCAGCCGATCGGCCAGCTCCGAGGCCACGATGCCACTCCCGCCCAGGCCCGGATAACACACCATCCCGATTCGCATGACCCTAGCCTAAGCACAGCAGCGCAGGGCCATTGATGCTGGGTTCACGGTTGGGTATGGGTGTATCAAGGTGAAAGCTGAAAGCAAACGGCCCTACACTCAACTGACCTGAGACTTTAGACCTGCGACAACCGGGAGTACTTCATACCGATTCTTCGGGTTTTAACCGGTTGCGCAATAACCCTTGACTCCAGGCTCTTGACTCTCCACAATCGGGGAGTGAAGGCTTTCAAATCCCATCTACAGGGACTGCCCAGCTACCCCTACAAAAAGCTAAATGCACCCATCAAGCTCGATCAGAATGAGAGCCCCTACGATCTGCCCGCCGAACTCAAACTACGGGTGATGCAGCGCCTGGAAGCTCTGGATTTCAACCGATACCCCTATCTACATGCCGAGGATGTGCGCGAGCGGCTCTCGGTGTACCTGGGCTGGCCCATGGAGGGGATCGTGGTCGCGCCTGGTTCCAACCTGCTGATTCAGGCCCTGGTGCAAGCCGCCGGGCGGGTGCTGGATACTGCCCCTTCTTTTCCGCACTATGCTTTCTCGGCCAGAACTTCGGCCACGCCTTACCAGGCCATTGCGCTCGAGGCCGGGTTTGGCTTGCCTGCCCAGGCCCTGCTCGAGGCTATGAATGCCGATCCGGGCGTTCTGTTCTTGCCCAATCCACATGCACCCACAGCCCAGCTCTTTGCCGAAGCGGATATTCGCCACCTGGCCGATAAAGCAGCCCAGACGGGCTGGCTGTTGGTGATGGACGAGGCCTATCACCAGTTTTCCGAAACCGATTACTCACCGCTGGCTAGAACCAATCCCAATGTGGCAATTCTGCGTACCTTCTCCAAAGCCTGGGGCCTGGGGGGCATTCGCGCAGGCTATCTGCTGGCCTCGCCAGAGGTCTGCAACATTGTCCAGAACTTTGTGCCCCCCTTCGGCCTGCCGGGTCACACCGCTCAGATTCTCCTCACAGTTTTGGAGTCGCCTGGCTACGTGCAGGGAATCGTGCAGACCATGGTTGCGGAGCGGGAAAAGCTATTCCATGCTCTGCTAAAACACCCTACCTGGAAGGTATATCCCAGCCAGACCAACTTCTTTCTGATTCGCACACCCGGTGCGGTAGCCGCATTCAAGATACTCCTGCAACAAGGTATCCTGGTGCGACGGCAGGATCACTACCTGGGCTTAGAAGGTTGTATCCGGGTCTCGATCGGTACGCCGCAGGAAAACCAGCGCTTCCTGGATGCAGCTTTTTCGTTTGCTGAGGTGTCCAATGCGTAGTGCAACCATCGAACGCAATACTACCGAAACCCAAATCAAGCTGAGCCTGAACCTGGATGTAGCGCAGGGTGGGGTGATCTCGACGGGTCTGGGTTTTCTTGATCATATGCTCTTCGCAGTACAGCGGCATGGACGGTTTGGGCTGAGCCTCGAGGCCAGGGGCGACCTGGTGGTAGACGTGCATCACCTGGTCGAGGATGTGGGGATTGTGCTCGGGATGGCCCTCAAGCAAGCCATGGGGGATGGCAAGGGTATCGAGCGTTACGGCGAGGCCAGTGTGCCCATGGACGAGACGCTGGTCAGTGTGGTGCTGGATCTGTCTGGGCGCAGCCACCTGGCCTTTGTGCCCGAGGAACTGGCCATCGAAGGCAGTGCAGGCAGCATTAATGCGTACCATCTGCGCGAGTTTTTGCGCGGGTTATGCAATCATGCTGGACTGACCCTCCACGTGCGTTTGCTGGCGGGCCGTGAAGCCCACCACGTAATTGAGGCCACCTTCAAGGCGTTGGCTCGAGCGCTACATCAAGCCACCCGACTCTCCCGCAGCGACCTGCCCAGCACCAAGGAGGTTTTGTAGGGGCGTATGGCAACACGCCTCTGCTACGAGGTATGAAAACCCTCCTGATTGATTATGGTTCGGGCAATTTGCACAGCGCAGCCAAGGCCCTGCAAGCCACGGGTTATAGGGTCACCGTATCGGCTGACCCCAGCGAGGTAGGCCGTCACGACCTGCTGGTATTGCCGGGGCAGGGCCACTTTGGACAGGTGATGCGAGTATTTCAGGCTTCGGGTTTTGAGGAAGGGGTACGGCAGCACATCACCTCTGGCAAGCCTTTTTTGGGTATTTGTGTGGGGATGCAGAGTCTATTTGAAGGCTCCGAGGAGGCGCCTGGAACCGCAGGACTGGGGCTGGCGCCAGGGGGCCTGGCC
>NZ_CALMCQ010000208.1 GCF_937863175.1 uncultured Meiothermus sp.
CGCCCTTTTCCTGATCATGGCAGCCTTTGCCTTCAAGATTGCGATGGTGCCATTCCACTGGTGGTCACCGGATGTCTACCAGGGCAGCCCCACGGTGGTCACTCTGTTCATGGCCACAGCAGTGAAGGCGGCTGCTTTTGCCGCCATGTTACGCATCTTCACCCCCGAAGGTCTGGAAATCTGGGGGGTGGGCATGGCCGTCCTGATCGCCCTCACCACCCTTTTCGGGAACCTGAGGGCTTTATCGCAGACCGAGGCCAAGCGGCTTTTCGCCTACTCCTCTATCGCCAATGCGGGCTACATTGGGCTGGGGCTCTTTGGCCCAACAGGACAGGCCACCATTCCTTTCTACCTGCTGACCTACGGGCTGGCAACCGGCATTATCTTCGCGGTGCTCTCGATGCTCTCCAACCAGGATGTGCCTCTCGAGCGCCTCAGGGGGCTGTGGTATCGCAAACCGCTGTTGGGCGGGGCGATGGGTCTAGGTATCCTCTCGGTGCTGGGGTTGCCGCCGCTGGCCGGGTTCTGGGCCAAGTACCTGATCTTCCAGGAGGCAGCCCAGGCGGGTTTCTACGGGCTGGTGGTACTGGCACTCATCACCTCGGCCATGGGGGCCTATTACTACTTCAAAGTTTTCTTCCTGATTTTCAGCAAGCCAACCCCCGTACAGGAAGCCGATGACCGTGAGGCTGAAGCTGCGCTGACCCGGTTCGGTAGTTCGGAAGCGCCGGGCATTCCGGTGACTGCCGCTCCCATGGGCCTGACCCAGGGGCTAATGGCTCCAGCGGCGCGGATGGGTGCGCCCGCCCTGGGCATCTTGCTGGCGGCACTGGCTTTGTTGGGCCTGCTCTCGGTTCTGCCTGGACTGGGGTTGCGCGCCTTTAGCACCGGACTGGCCCCGGCTGAAGTAGCCGTGACCATCACCGCCCCTGCCAGGGGCACGACCCTGGTAGCCGGAAGCTATGCCCTGCAGGGCACCGGCAAGCCAGGCGAAACCCTCGAGCTTTTTGACAATGGAAATCTCCTGGGCGTGGTGGCGGTGGGCCTTGATGGCATGTGGAGCTTCCCGGTGTCTGCCTCCGCACTACCCTCGGCCCTGGCTGCCGGGGCGCATATCTACGAGGTTCGTCGGGCCGGGCAGCTGACCGGAGCCAGCACCAGCGTTACCGCTACGCTTCTGGCGGAGCCAGCTTTTACTGCTCCTTCGGATAGGGCCACGGTTGCAGCCACCGGTTTTACCCTGCAAGGCACCGCCCGGCCTGGCCAGGTGGTCGAAATCTTCGAAGACGGAACCAGTCTGGGGCGCGTGACTGCCGATACCAGCGGGCAGTGGAGCCTGGATGTCCCGCCACCCCCAGGTGGAACCCGAAGATACCAGGTACGACCCGAAGGAACCGCCTCGGGGGCTAGTATCTCGCTGGTGGTGCCTGAAGCCCAGGCGGGGGCCATCTGTAGCCAGAGTTTCGCGCTATCCAACCTGCAGGCCGGGGGCACGGTGACACCACCTTTCCGCTTTGGCGGGGTGGGCTCGGCCAGTAGTTACACCGTCCTGATTAAGCGGGCGGACCGGATTATTGGGCGCAGGGAGATTCCCCTCAGTGCGGCCTGCGGCTGGAGTTACTTTTCCAACCCTGGCCCCGGCGAGATTACCTACGAGGTGCGCGAGACCGGCAGGCTCGAGACCGAGCCACCACTGACCTCCATCACTCTAAATGTGGAGTAATGCCGATGCGATCTACTTGAGAACCCCCAGAGCAGCCTGCACCACCGAGGGGTCGAACCTGGAGCCGCTATGGGCACGGATCTCTTCCAGGGCCTCGGCCTTGCTCCAGGCGCGTTTGTAAGGACGCTCGTGGGTCAGCGCATCAAACATATCAATAACAGCAACGATGCGGGCTTCGATAGGAATTTGCTGACCTTCAAGGCCGTAGGGATACCCGTTGCCGTCCCAGTGTTCATGGTGCGCCCGAGCGATTTCTTCCGCCATCCGCACCAGCCGAGAACGGCCCCCAGAGAGAATCTTGGCTCCGAAAATGGTGTGCTGTTTCATCCGCTCGAACTCCTCTGCAGTAAGCTTCTCCGATTTGAGCAGGATTTCGTCGGGTATGCCTATTTTTCCGATATCGTGGAGGCGTGCAGCTTTGTCCAGGATATCCGCTTCCTGGGGTAGCCAGTGCAGCGCCCGTGCCACAGCGGCTGCGAGGCGGCCTACCCGCAGGGTGTGCTGTCCGGTCTGGTCATCGCGGTACTCGGCAGCAATAGCCAGCCGGTTAAGCATCTCGAGCTGGCTCTGCTCGAGTTCGGCAGTGCGCTCGGCAACCTTCATTTCAGCCTCCATACGGGCTGTTCGTGCTATCTCGACCTCGTACCGAAGCTTCTCCAGGTCAAATTGAGCTTCGAGTTGCCGGGTCTTACGCTCGTTTTCTGCGTTAAACACCGAACGCTCGGCCTGGTAAAAGGCCCGGTGGTGCGAGAGTGCTTTGACCGGGTTCCCGGTGGCTTCGT
>NZ_CALMCQ010000209.1 GCF_937863175.1 uncultured Meiothermus sp.
CCGTACCCTCCAGCCTTGTCCAGCCCTTCTCGGCTTTGGGCGTACCACTCGAGTTCCCACTCCTGCAAAGCCCGAAAAGTTACCTGAGCCAGGACTACCTCACTGTGCAAGAACCGATCGGGTTTCAAAACCGCGAAGCCGGTATAAACAGTATGAGTACGGCCCGACAGACGCCGCAAAAACGCCTTGTTTTCTGCTATGCTTTGCGGTTTGCCCAGTGTTTCGGAGCCCATCGCCACCACCGTATCGGCGGCCAGCACCCACTGCCCTTGTTGCCAGATAGCCTGGGCTTTCCGGGCAGCCAGCTCCCTTGCCATTTCGCTGGGAGCCAGATGCCCCAAGACATCTTCATCAATGTTGGCCGGACAGGTCTGAAAGGGTAGCGACAGCCTCTGAAGCAACTCGGCCCGGCGGGGGCTTTGTGAGGCCAGAATCAAGTCAGGCAGGCGGGTCATAAACGTGTTCCCACTCGCCAGGTGGCCTCCACTTCACGCTGGTAGTGCTGGGCCAGGGTGTGGTCACGCAAAATCAGCAGGTTTTCGTTGTTACGCCCAAAGCCAGAGTTGGTAAAGTTGTAGCTGCCGGTGACCACCCATTCGCTGTCCACCACAATTATTTTGTGGTGCATGGTGTAAGGGTTGCCATCCTTGCGTACATCAATACCGGCTTGCTTCAAGGTTTCGTCCCTGGAGTTTTCCAGATTCCGCGCATCCATCACCACCCGTACCCGAACCCCGCGCTCATGGGCTCTGGTGAGTGCTTCCACCAGGCGAATATCAGTCAATACAAACGCCGCAATCCAGATTTCCTGGTGGGTTCTCTTGATCAGGTCAAGAATAGCGCCCCGGCCCTCGCGGCCTCCTGCAGGGCTAAAATACACGGTGCCTTCGGTGGCGCCAATCTGGAAACGCTCGGAGCGGCCCAGCCCACTTTCCTGACCCGCAAAGATTGCATCAAACTCAGCCTGGTAGACTTGCACCAGGCCCAACACAGGAAGCCACAAACTGTTCTCGTTGTTGCGCTCGAAAGCGCTCCAGGTCAGGTTGGTGCTGCCGGTCCAGACCCCCTGGCCATCAATCACCACAAACTTGTGGTGCATCAGGGCATTGTTGCGGCTATCGTAGCAAACCTGCACCTGCTGCAGGGTCTCGCAACGGGCCTGACTGCTGCTGCGCACCCCCAGACTTTCGCGGGTTTCGCGGCGATAATCGGAGTCGTTGAACATCCGTACCCGCACCCCTCTGGCAGCGGCCTGGATCAGGGCCTGCCCAATTTCGCGATCCTCCAGTTCCATCACGGCCACCTCAATGCGGCTTTGGGCTCCATTAATCAGACCAATCAGACGGTCTTTAGCCTCTCGGCCCTGCTGGGGAGCGAAGTAGAGTTCCAGTCCCCCCGCTGCTTTGTAGCTCTGTGGAACCAGGCCGAAGTAGTTATCCCAGACGAAATATCCAACCACCCCCAGGAACAACAAAAAAAGCCAGATTTGATCGCCCCGGCGGCGGGTACGAACAAAGCTGAAAATCGAACGACGTCGCATCGCAGATGTCTACTGTACAACGCAGGTTGGAGTTTGTCTGTTTGCGCGAGGATCGGGGATTTAAACGCATCCCTCCACCCACCCAGAAGGCCAGTAAAAAATTGTGCGGTTGGCCAAAAGGCAACTAGCGCGATTTATTAGACTTGGGTACAATCTCTTCATGCTCAGTCTTCGGGAAAGACAAAAGCAGCGTCGCCGTGATCGCATCTTTCGCACTTCCATACATCTGTTCCGGGAGAAGGGGTTTCACCAAACCACTGCTACCGACATTGCCAAAGCCTCGCACGTTTCGAGGGGTACCTTCTTCAACTACTACGCCTACAAAGAGGCTGTGCTGCTCGATTTCGGGGCACAACTGCTGGGCGAATTGCGTGAACAGGCCCTGGTCGAGCTGGGCCAGGGAGAGCCCCCCCTCGAGGTTTTACACCGGTTGTGGGCTCGCCTGGCCGATGTAAGCGAGCAAGAACGGGTACTGCTCTCGCCCCTGGCTTACGAACTCTTGAACCCTGATCCCGAGCGGGCCAAGGCGGCTTTTGAGGCCCTGCCGCTGGGCGACCTGATTGCCGATATCCTGCGCCCGCTCAAGTTGCGCGGCAAACTGAGGAGTGATATGTCGCTCGAGCGCATTTCCCGCTCGATTGCCGATGTGTATTTGCTTTCGGCCTTGCGCTGGGCTGCTTATACACCGGGGCGGCAGCTCAAAGAAGAGATGACCAAGTTTCTCGACTTGATGCTGGATGGGGCCGTAGCCCGAGAAACCAGCAAACGCGAAAAAGCCGCCAGATCCTGAGATGTACAGCCTGCTGATTCCCACGCCGATTGGCCCACTGTTTGCCAGGGCCACCTTCCAAGCCCTGCTATCGGTGGAGCTGCTGGTGCTGGGTGAGGGATTCCCGGAGCGCCCCAACAAGCTCCTGCGCGAGGTGAGTAAAAAAGTAGATCGCTACTTTGCAGAGAAGAACGAAACATTCCTGGAACTGCCCCTGGACTACACTGATTTCGACGCCCGCCGGGTGGCCCTGTACGAGCAAGTGCGGCTGATCCCGCTTGGGGAAACCCGTGGCTACGCCCAGGTGGGACGGCTCTGCGGCCTGAGTCCTAGGGCCAGTGGAGCAGGGATGCGTGCATCTCCTTTTTTTCTGGTTGTGCCCGCGCAGCGGGTGATTCATGCCGATGGGCGCTTGGGAGGGTTTGCTGGGCGGGAGGGTGTGAAGGAGTGGCTGTTGAAATTTGAGCGATCCAGATAGGTTGAACTGGATATGAGGTCAAAATGGACGGGAGGCTGAAGGGGAAGCTGTTGAGTTTGTTCTTTCGCGAACAAACGCTAATGCAGATCATTGAACGAACTCGACAGCGAGAACCCTTGTCGCAGCCCGCTTTGAAGCAGCCGTCCGAAAGGCAGTTGCTGCCGGTGTACCTCCGATGTTTCCTTTTCGAATTGCCCTTCAAATGCTCCCACAGCCTCGACCTGAGGTAGTGG
>NZ_CALMCQ010000210.1 GCF_937863175.1 uncultured Meiothermus sp.
CACCAGCCCTCTATTGCCAGTGGCGTTGCTGCTACAATCGGAGGGTTATGGGCCGTTTGATTCGCGGGCTGGCCGCCGAGGGAAACCTGCGGGTGCTGGCTCTGGAAACCACCGATATTGCCGAGGAAGCCAGAGAACGCCACCAGCTTTCGCCCACCGCCACCGCTGCGCTGGGCCGGGCCATGAGTGGGGTTTTGCTGCTCACCTTCTTGCTCTCCAAAACGCCCAGAGAGCGAGTGAGCCTGCAGTTTGTCGGCGATGGACCACTGGGCGGGCCAGTGGTGGAAGCCGCACCGGATGGGTTGGTGCGGGGCTATGTCAAAAATCCCCAGGCTGATCCCCCTCTGCGCGCCGATGGCAAGCTCAATGTGGGGGCGGCCATCGGCAGAGGGGAACTTAAGGTAGCTCGGCTGCTGTCCAACGAAGAGCTCTATCAGTCCAGCGTCGAACTGGTCAGTGGGGAAATCGCCGAAGATCTGGCCCGCTATCTCTGGCAGTCCGAGCAAATACCCTCGGCAGTGTTATTGGGGGTGCGGGTGAACGGTTCGGGTGCAGTACACATTGCGGGTGGGGTGGCGATTCAGGTGTTGCCCGGCTGTCCCGATGAGGTGATTGGCAGGCTCGAGCAGAACCTGCAAGGCCGTACCAGCATTACCGATTTACTGCTCGAGAAAGGGCTGGACGGCTCAGTCGAAACCCTGATGGAGGGTCTGGACTACGACCCCACCGATCTGAGCGTGGTGGGCTTCCGCGAGGGCCATATACCGCTGCACTTTCAGTGCCGTTGTAGCCACGAACGGGCTTTGAATGCCCTGGCTCACTTCTCGCCCCAGGAGCGTGAAGAGATGATTGTTCAGGACGGCGGGGCTGAGGTTTCCTGCCACTGGTGCGGCGAAATATACCAGATCACCCCCGAGGAAATTCGCTCCCTGTCGCTCGCTGAGGGCTTGGTGGGTGAGGCGCCCCAAGCCTGAGCTTTCGCAACCGTCTTCCAACGGCCAGCCCCCAACCAGGGAGTGATAGGCTTTGTCCCCGGCGCTCTTCGGGTTGCTGCAACACCCATAGCGGTGTAGCCGTACAGACTCCAGGTTTATTTGTGGGATCTACAAAAACCGAGCCCTGGGATAGTTGTTCAGCACGCCCTTTTTGAACTCTTCGTATCGAGATTTTTCGACGAGCGCTACGGTCGAGCCGCCAAAGCCCGCTCCGGTCAGGCGTGCGCCGATGGCTCCGTGGCGCAACTCGGCTTCCACGAGCTGGTCGAGTTCGGGAATTGAGACCTCGTAGTCGTCCCGCAGAGAGACGTGCGAGGCCACCATCAGCTCGCCAAAGCGCTGGATGTGACCTTGTTCCAGCGCCCTTACCCCCTCCAGGACCCGCTGGTTCTCAGTTACAACATGGCGGACGCGACGGTTGATGGGTTCGGGCAGGGTGGCGATGCGGGGCAGATCGGGGGGGGAAAGCTCGCGCAGCGATGAGATACCCAGCAGTGCACAGGCTTTCTCGCATTCGCTTCGGCGGGTGTTGTAGCCCGACTCGGCCAGGCGGCGCGGTACCGTAGAATCCACTACCGCCACCCGGTAACCCGGCGGTAAGGGCGCAAGCTGCGTGGTGAGGTCTCTGGTATCTAGAAACAATGCGTACCCCAGTCGCCCCACCGAGGAAGCCATCTGATCCATGATGCCGCAGCGCACCCCCACATACTCCACCTCGGCTTGTTGGGCCAGCAGGGCGATCTGCACGTCATCCAGGGGAAGATTATAAAGTTCGCGCAAAGCCCGTAGCGTGGCCACCTCCAGTGCGGCCGAGCTGGAAAGCCCTCCGGTGATGGGCACCT
>NZ_CALMCQ010000211.1 GCF_937863175.1 uncultured Meiothermus sp.
GCCATCGGCGGCGGGGCTGGACAAAAAAACTTAGCGCTCTGCTCCAGTACGGAAGCTGGCTCCGCTAACAATCAACATCTCAGCCGGATGGATCACTACACCCTGCACCTCACGGCGAATAGCCGTAACCTGCTGCTCAGAGTGGAGAAAGACCCAGGGGGCATCATCGTGGATGATCTGCATGGCAGAGCGGTATAGCTGCTGCCGGGCCTGGGGATTGGTTGCAACGCGGGCCTGATCGAGAATGCGGTCAAGCCGGGGGTTCGAGTAGAAGCTCCGGTTGGAACCCTGGGGAACATGCTGTGCGGTGTGGAAGAGTGGGAACAGGCCGTAGTCGGCGTCACCGGTCACAGTACCCCAGCCCAGCATGGCTACTTGAACCTGATTGCGATCACGTGGCAGGTTGGTGAAGGCCAGGTAAGCACCCCATTCCATGGTCTGGAGTTCGACCTGTACCCCAATGGCCCTTAGCTGGCTCTGGATGGTCTCAGCTATACGGACATCCTGCAAATAGCGCCCAGTGGGGAAGGATAGGGTGAAACGCAGGGGGTTCTGAGCATTGAAGCCAGCCTGGGCCAGTAATTGGCGGGCTAGACTGGGGTTGAAAGCATACGTGCCAATCTTGGTATAGCCGAAGATACCAGGGCTGATGGGTGCATCGGAGACCCGACCAAAGCCACCAAGGACAAAATTTACAATTTCTTCTTTGTTGATGGCATGGTTGAGAGCTCTGCGTACCCGTACATCGTCAAAGGGCTTCCTGGCGTGGTTAAAGTAGAGGTAGATGGTGCGCACGCTGGGGGTAGTAACCACATTGAGCTCTGGGCGGGCACGGAGGCGCGCCACGTCTTGCGGAGGAACCCGCACTGCAATGTGGGCCTGCCCGGTCTCGACCAGGGCCATACGGGTAGTAGACTCGGGTACTGCAAGAAAGCGCAGGCGCTCGATAGCAGGTTTGCTACCCCAGTACTCGTCGTTGCGAACCAGCTCGACAAACTGACCCTTCTGCCAGCGATCAAAACGGAATGGACCAGTGCCTACCGGGTTGTCACGATAAGTGGCTCCCAGGCGACGGATGGCCGCCGGGCTCTGGATCCCGGTTGAGCCGTGGGCGAGATGGGAGAGTATCGGGGCAAAAGGCTCTGGCATCCTCAGGCGTACCGTAAGTGGGTCGGGGGTCTCAATGGCAGTTACTCTGCCGCGCAGCAAAAAGGCAAAAGCCGATGCGGTTTCTGGAGCGATCAGGCGCTCGAGGTTGAATTTCACTGCCTCAGAGGTCAGGTCGGTGCCATCATGAAACTTGACCCCTCTACGCAGGGTCAGGGTGAGCATCCTGCGATCGGTGCTAAAGCTGAAGCGCTCTACCAGATTGGGCTCTATCCTTCCCTCAGGGGTGTAGGTGAATAGCGTCTCCACTACCTGGTAGATCACCGTGAAAGAGGGTGAGTCGGTAGCCAGATGTGCATCCAGCGTAACCGGGTCGGTGCCCTGGGCAATAACCAGGGTTCGGGGCTGGGCCAGGGCCACCGATAGGCCCAGTCCCAGTGCAAGCGCGGCTAAAAGTTTGAATCGCATCTTCTCCTCCGTTCGTAGCTTTCTCCCCTGGGGTTCTCTTCCCACCGGCGTTCCGACCCGAGCTAGCGTTGCTTTTTGCAAGTTAGGCCTGGCCTTGTGGCTGCGCCGGACCAGAAACCGCAGACGGGATTCGGTACATCCGACGAAGCCCCAGCAGTCACAGGATGCAGGGGAACATCATGCTACGTGGCGTTCAGGATACGCAAAAAACCAGCCAAATTCTTGCAGTCCAGATTACACTTCTGGCCACGCCCCAGCCTCCACTCTTGCAGGTTCCTGGGTAGCTGATACCATGAATCCTACACCCATTGGTTTGGGGTGGAACCAAACTCTTTTATTCGTCCAGCCAGGTTCTGGCGAATCGGGAGGGCCCACTGTGGCCAACGAAATTCAGAAAGTCGAAGTGATTGAAATCAACCCGACCAAGCGCTATAGCAATGATGATTTCTGGCGCAAGCTAAACCGGTTTGCTCGCAAGGCGGGCCGCGAAGTAGTTGAAAAAGCCCTCTGGCTCTACTATGCGATGCAGCGCCCGGAGACACCGGCCTGGGCCAGGCGCACGATCATCGGGGCCCTGGTGTACTTTTTCCTGCCCTTCGATCTTGTAGCCGATCTGGCTCCCCTGGTGGGTTTTACCGATGATTTGAGCGTTCTGCTGTTAGCCGTCAGCACAGTTGCAGCCTACATCACGCCCACGGTCAGGGAGGAGGCACGCCTCAAGGCCAAGGAGTGGTTTGGCGAGACAGAACTCCATACTTCACCTTTGTAGAGCGATTCACCGTAATACCGGATTCAAAGAGATCATCCTCCAACCAGGAGACCCCGAGGCGATCTTTTTGAATACTGGAGCACCCCCCTCCCTGACGGTCGGCGAGTAAAAGCGTCTCCCTTCGGTCGGGTTCTAACCGAATCTGGTACAAGTACTCCTTCCAGCAAAGGCATGTCCTGGAGGGAGTACTTATTCTCCCAAGCCGGGAGGAGGCCGCGCAGGGCCCTGCAACACCTGCAACCGAGCACCGCATTTCGCGTTTGGCAGGGTGCGGGTGCGCTCAGGGCGGTTGCCGTGGAAAGCGTACCCATTCATAGAACCCAGAGATGGTTCTCAACGCAACCGCATTAATTCGAAAACCACCCTACACACCCTGCTTAGGCGCCATGCCAGGAACCAGGAGGCCGATCGGGAATTTCCAACGAGGCAGTTTCGATCTTGTAGAGTTGCATTCCCCTGGCCTGGTAGTTGGCCAGTGCCGCCGGGCTGTCCAGCGAGCAGGTATGCACCCAGACTCTTTTGGCTCTCAGCCGCCAGGCTTCCTCGAGGGCACAGGTTAGCAGATAACCCCCCAGCCCCATCCCGCTAAACTGCTTCAGCAGGCCAAAATAGGCGATTTCGACGCTTTGTTCAGGCTGCACCTCGAGCTGAAAGTAACCCGCAGGCGTGCCCTTCAGGTAGGCCACCCAGGTGTGCAGACTGGAATTTTGGGCGTATTCCAACCATTGCTGGTAGGTCCAGTTGGCTTTTTCGTACCAGTACCAGTCCCCCCCCACGCTGCGATAGAGAAAATGCTGCAACTCGGCGCTGGGAATTTCGGCTTTGATGATCTGTAACCCCTCTGCTCTGGTGCGCCTGGGTCGCAGTGCATCGGGGGAGCGCATCTCGAGGTAGTAGGTGGTCACTACAGCACGCATGGGCCGATTGTATCGGCTTCCCAGGTGCGGTGGTTCAGGGGTTTACTACAGAGATGGAACCTTTTGAGACCTGCGGCACTCCTCAGTGTCCGCCCAGATAGGCTTCCTGAATCTCGGGCCGGGCTGCCAGCTCTTTGGCAGGACCGCTCATGGTCAGGTGACCGGTCTGCAATACGTAGCCCCGGTGGGCAATTTGCAGGGCCAGGCGGGCGTTTTGTTCCACCAACAAAATAGTTTTGCCTTGCTGGTTGAGTTTCTGGATGATCTCGAAGATGAAATCCACCAGCACTGGGGCCAGACCCATCGAAGGCTCATCCATCAGCAGTAGTTTGGGGTCTTGCATCAGCGTGCGCCCAATCGCCAGCATTTGCTGCTCGCCGCCCGAAAGCGTGCCCCCCTTTTGCTGGCGACGCTCGGCCAGTCGGGGAAACAGGGTGAAAGCCTGCTCTTTGCGCTCCTGCACGACTCTGGCATCGTTGATTAGAAAACCGCCCATCTCGAGGTTCTCTTCCACGGTCATGCGGGGGAAGATCCGCCGCCCTTCAGGCACATGCCCAATGCCCAGCCCCACAATCTTGTCGGCTGGGAATTTGTGGATGGACTTGCCGCGATACACCACCTCGCCTTTGCGGGGCTTGTTCATGCCGCTGATGGTGCGCAAGGTGGTGCTCTTGCCTGCTCCGTTGGCTCCGATCAGGGTGACGATTTCACCCTCC
>NZ_CALMCQ010000212.1 GCF_937863175.1 uncultured Meiothermus sp.
GCCAGAGAAGTTTTCTCTGCCATACACCTCGTCCAACCCTATAAAACGCGGCCACCTGAGGCACTTCTCCAAGTACTGTTATCTTTCAGAATTTGCACAATGGTTTCCGCGAGTTCAGGCAGCGGTTCGGGTAAAGGTTGCCGAATGTAGTGGGGATTGTGGCCTCTTGAGAAACCGATAAAGGGCTTGTGCTCAGCGTCAAAAGACAGTAGGACACAGAATTCATTTTCTTTGATCAAATAAGGACGCCTCCCACACTGCTTGAGCAGACTGAACCCCTCCTCAATCCAGCCAAAAAAACTGTCGGCATCCTCTGTGTTGACTGAAATCGCCATATTATCCTCGATGCTAAGATATGCCACCTTGTCTAGCTAGCAATTGGCGCCCTGGCTCTATCTTAATCTCTAGAGCGAACCCATATTGCTAGCGAAACGCTTGTATGCCCAATAATACCAGAAAAGTCGCCCGGTCAACCTCAAATTTACTTAAGCCTGGCCTGCCCCCTGCCCCAGCATGGTCCAGCCCTGGGCCGGATCCCAGGGGTATACGATCCAGGCGTCGGTCTCGGTGGCGTAGTAGTCGGGGGCATCACCAGGAAACCGGCTTTTGAGGGGTTTGTAGTGCAAGACGGCCACCTGGGGATGCCCTCCCGCCATCTTGATGCGCTCCCGTACCGCTACGGCAGTTTTGCCCGAGTCCCATACATCGTCCACAATCAGGATGCGTTTGCCATAGAGCAGGCTATCCGAGGGAAACTGGAGAAAAGCCGGGTCTTTGCTGGTCTCGCCCAGATCGGTATAAAACATCACGGCTGCGGTGAGGATGTTGCGCTGATCGGTCGCTTCCGAAACCAGACAGGCCGGAATCATGCCGCCGCGTGTAACCGCCAGAATGCAGTCGAAGTCGTTGGGGTTCACCTGGCCCAACAGCTTGGAAACCAGACGGGTGATGTCCTGCCAGGACAGGTGCTGCTGGCCTGAGTATCCTTGGGATTCGTTCATGGGGTTCGCCTGCAGTGCGTCGAGGATCCAGCGCCAGATGCCAGGTACTCCTGGGTTCAGCACCCCTGGCGCCTGACCCGCTGGGTTCTAACCTGCCACTGGCCTGTCCAGTTCAAACGCGCTATGCACAGCGCGCAACGCAGCCTCGGCAGACTGCAGGGGGATAATGGCCGAGACCCGCACCTCGCTGGTAGCGATCATCTCGATGTTGGCCCCAACGCTAGAGAGGGCCTGAAACATCCGGGCCGGAATGCCTGGGGTGGAGGCCAAGGCAACCCCCACAATGGAAATTTTACAGATATCGCGCCGCAATTGAGCTTCCCCCCCCATTTCGGCCAGTACAGGCTCGAGGGCCTCCATGGCATCCTCGGCAAAGTCCTGGTTGACCGTAAAGGCCATCTGGGTACGGCTGGCCTCGTGGCCAGGAACTCCCTGAATAATCATGTCCACCGCTACGCCTTTGCGCCCCAGGGCCTCAAAAACCTGGGCTGCAATGCCAGGCCGGTCGGGAATTCCAATCAGGCCAATCTGAGCAATTTCATCATCAAGCGCTACACCGGTCACTGGGCGATCCAGTTCCATACCATCCTCCGTAACAATAGTGCCAGGGTTATAGGAAAAGCTGCTGCGCACATGAATTTTCACACCATAGCGCTTACCGTAGTAGACCGAACGAGGGTGCAAAACCCTGGCCCCCAAAGCCGCCATTTCCAGCATCTGGTCATAGCCAATCTTGGGCAGCTTCTGGGCCTCGGGAATCGCGTGGGGGTCGGTGGTATAGACCCCATCGGTATCGGTGAAGATTTCGCATTCCTGCGCCCCCAGCGCCGCCGCGAGGGCCACTGCGGTGGTGTCCGAGCCTCCACGGCCCAGCGTGGTTAGTTCGCCTTCGGGGGTAGTACCCATAAACCCCGCGACCATCGCAACCTCTCCCCTATCCAGCGACTGCTGGACGAGCCTGGGCTCTACCCGCAAAATTCTTGCATCGCCAAAGCGCCCATCGGTGGTGATGCCAATCTGGTTCTGGGTGAAGCCCCGCGCAGGAATGCCCATCGCGTTGAGCTGCATCGAGAGCAGCGCCACCGACTGCTGCTCTCCGATGGTGGTGAGCATGTCCAGTTCACGCTGGGGCGGGCGCTTATGGATCCGTTTGGCCAGGGCAATCAGTTCGTCGGTCATGCGACCCATTGCCGAGACCACCACCGCAATCTGGTGTCCCTTCTCGAGGTAGTGTTCGATGCGCTGGGCCACCTTGCGAATGCGCTCGAGGTCACCCACACTGGTTCCGCCGTATTTCTGGACAATCAAAGCCATGGCTAGATGTGAATGCTAACACGCCGCTAGCCGCTAGCCAATAGCAAAACCAGGCCGCTATTCGCTATCGGCCATTAGCGATAAGCTATGGGCGAGGTTAAAACATGAACGTCTTTCCTGAATGGTTCAAAGCCTTTAAGCAGGTCGAACTCTGGCCGGGTATGGACATGGCGGTGCTCTCGGGGCACCGGGGGCAGATTGGGTTTGCTCAGGTTTCCGAGGAGACCGTCGTTCCTGAGCATACCCACGACGGGCAGTGGGGGGTGGTGCTGGAGGGTGAGGTCGAGTTCACTATGGGCGGTGAGAAGAAAGTCTACCGAAAAGGCGATTATTATCACATTCCCAGCGGGGTTCCCCATAGCGCAAAACTGGCTGCAGGCACGGCCTTTATGGACTGTTGGGAAAATGAGCGCTTTCCGGCAGACCGGCTCAAATAGTGCAGCGGCGTATACGTTACGGATGGGAGTTGGGAAACACGGGGGCTGTATGTACGAGAACATTCTGGTCGAAACCCACGGACGGGTGGGGCTGGTCAAGATAAACCGCCCCAGGCAACTCAACGCCCTCAATACCGCAACCCTGCGCGAGCTGGTGCAGGCCATCGGCGCATTTGAGCAGGATGCAGCCATCGGGGCTATGGTCATCACCGGCAACGAGCGGGCTTTTGCAGCAGGGGCCGATGTTGCCGAGTTTCAACAGACCACCCTGGCCGAACTGATGAAGGGTCTTCGGGCTGACCAGTACGAGGTTTTGCGCAAAGGCCGCAAACCTCTGATCGCAGCGGTTTCGGGGTTTGCCTATGGGGGTGGTTGTGAACTGGCCATGATCTGCGATCTGATTGTGGCTTCCGAGACCGCCCGATTCGCCCAGCCCGAGATCAACCTGGGCATCATGCCTGGCGGCGGCGGCACCCAGCGCCTGACCCGGCAGGTGGGCAAGTACCTGGCGATGGAGATGATTTTGGGGGGGCGGGTACTCTCGGCCTGGGAAGCCCAGCATCATGGACTGGTCAACAGGGTAGTTCCGGTCGAACTCTACCTGGAAGAAGCCCTCGAGCTGGCCCAAACCATCGCAAGCCGCGCTCCCCTGGCTGCGCGACTGGCCAGGGATGCTGTGAGCCGGGCCCAGGACATGAGCCTGGAAAACGGGCTAGGCCTGGAGCGCAGCAACTTCCTGATCGCTTTTGGCAGCAAGGACAAGCAGGAGGGCACCACCGCCTTCGTGGAGAAGCGCAAGCCGGAATGGAAGGGGGAGTGAGGAGAGAGGGGAGCAGGGATGCTGGGCGAGCAGAGAAAAAGCTGGGGCTGCTGGCGGTACAGTATTCCCCCTTTTCACAGACGCTATGGCTGAATCTAGGATCCAACTGATTCTGACCCTGCTCGACCAGGCCTACGAACAACCCACCTGGCACGGGTCCAACTTGTGCAACTCTTTGCGGGGTCTGACCCCTGCGCAAGCCCTCTGGCGGCCTGCCGAAGGGCGGCACTGCATCTGGGAGTATGCGCTGCACTGCGCCTACTGGAAGTTTATGGCCCGACGCCACCTCGAGGGCGACCTCCGCCGGGGCAACTTCCCCCGCAAGCCCGCCAACTTTCCGGCAGTGCCCCAAAAACCCACCGCCAGGACCTGGAAAGAAGACCTGGCATTCTTGCACGGGGTTC